>NZ_CP029481.1:3780000-3837500 GCF_003151255.1 Microvirga sp. 17 mud 1-3 | reverse complement strand
CTTTGGTCGCCATTGATGCGCTCCTTGGGATCTGTAGCTGGTAGCAGTATGCCCTGCACGGCAGGGCTTGGCGCCCCGTGCGAGCACGAGAGAAACAACCCTGAGGCGATGTGCACTTCCTTAGCGTTCCCCGCCTGTCCCCAGGAGCGAGGAATTGCTGCGCCCTAAGACGCTACACACGCGAGCCGCATGACGGGGCTTGCCCGCAACCCAGGGGGCGTCGCGGAACGGCCTAGGGGCCTGATCCTCAGAACGGCTCTGCGAAGACGCCTGGTACCTGACCCGCAGAGATTGGCTCAACAGCCGAGACAGCCACGGTTCGAACAGCGCTCCGTAAGTCTGGCAAACATGAGTTCTCCGGTGGATCGCCCACGAGCATGTTTAACGCTCACCTCTAGGCCGTCCTCAGAAAGCATCTCACCGTCAGCAATGAAGGTACCAAAACAAGCATTCTTGATAAGATGACAGAAAGCTGGCACAACCATGGCCCAGTTGGGGCGGTCGCTTCGACGATGGTCAGCTGCAATCACGCGGCTGCCAGATCCTAAATTCCCGCCGATGTTGAAGCGAGTTTCGTGGCATCAGTCCGGAGGTTTGCCGAAGTGATGTCTAAGAAGCGAGACTAAACTTCGCGTCATTGAGAGTGTCTATCGAGGGACAACTTCGTCATGCGTATCTTCGCTGCAGCACTGGCTTTGGAAGCAAATACGTTTCTGACTCTGCCCACTTCGTACCAGTCGTTTCTCGACAAGCTCCACTATCCGCCCGGCACACATCCCGAGACGCCATCCCATCAGACTGCCCCGCTATGGGTGGCGCGGCGGCGCGCTGCAGTGGACGGATTCGAATTGATCGAGGGGACATGCTACGCGGCCCAGCCCGGCGGCAAGGCCACGCGTCATGCCTATGAAACCATGCGCGACGAAATTCTCGGTCAGCTGCAGGCCGCGATGCCGGTCGATGGCGTCGTGCTCGGGCTGCACGGGTCAATGGTCGCCGAAGGCTATGATGACTGCGAGGGTGATCTGCTGGAGCGCGCTCGCGCCATCGTCGGGCCGGATTGCGTCATCGGGATCGAACTCGATCCGCACTGTGCTCTGACCGTCAAACGTTGTGCGCTCGCGGATATCATCATCCTGTTCAAGGAATACCCGCATACTGATTTCGTCGAGCGGGGCGAAGAATTGCTCACCCTGGTGCAGCAGGCTATCCGCGGGGAAATCAAGCCCGTGAAGTCGGTTTGGGATTGCCGTACGCTCGCCAATTTTCCCACGTCCGTTGATCCAATGCGCAGCTACGTGGACCGCATCATGGGGATGGAAGGCAAGAACGGCATCCTTTCGATCTCGGTTGGGCACAGCTTCTCCCATTGTGACGTGCCAGAGACAACTGCCCGCATTCTCGTCATTACCAATGATGCCAAGGACTATGGTGACGAGCTCGCTCAAAAGCTGGGGCGAGAGCTCATCGGTATGCGCGAGTCGGCACAGCCTGCTTATTATGATGTCGATGGAGCGATCGATTACGCACTGTCACGACCGGGGCCCGTCATCATCGCCGATACCTGTGACAACGCTGGTGGCGGCGCTCCGTCCGACAACACCACGTTCATTCGCCGCCTGATGGAGCGTGGCGTCGAGTCGGCCGCTATAGGGCCGGTCTGGGATCCCATGGCGGTCCGCTTCGCATTCGATGCCGGCGAGGGTGCCAGGATGATGCTGCGGTTCGGTGGAAAATGCGCCGTTGAATCCGGGTTGCCGATCGACGCCGAGGTCGAAATCGTCTCTTGCGTGAAAAATTCCTGGCAGACTTTCGCGGGCTCGAAAGTTCCCGTGGGAGACGCGGCCGCCATCCGGTTCAACGGGATCGACGTGGCGCTGATTTCGACCCGCGCGCAGGCGATGGGTTCTGATCTGTTCACCAATCTCGGTGTCGATCTGGCCTCCAAGCAGATCATTGTGGTGAAGTCCTCGCAGCACTTCTATGCCTCCTACTCCAAGGTTGGAACCGAGGTCATCTATGCCCAGGCGGACGGTCCGCTGCGGCGCGACAAGAACATGCTCAATTATCAGAAGATCCAGCGCCCCATCTGGCCGCTGGACGACATCTCGGATGGCTACAAGCTGATCTGAGGAGCGCCGCCGCAAGAGCTGCGCAATCACAAGAACCACCTTCCATCAAGAGAACAAAGGGAACGGCATGTCGACCACGAAGACCAAGATTTTCAGGCGCACAATTCTGCTAAGCGGCATTGCGCTCATTGCGGCTGCCGCAATGCCGGGCATTCGGCATGCAATTGCAGCACCTAACAGCAAGAACACGATCCGCGCTGTCATGCATGCCGACCTGCGTGTTCTGGATCCGGTTTGGACGACAGCCAACATCACGATCAACCACGGCGCGATGATCTATGACACGCTGTTTGGTCTCGATAAGGATTACGTGCCGCAGCCGCAGATGGTCGGCGAGCATAAGGTCTCGGACGACAAGCTGACGCACACGTTCACGTTGCGCGACGGGCTTGCCTTCTCCGATGGCAGCCCCGTGACAACGGAAGACGTCGTCGCGTCGCTCCGCCGCTGGGGCGCCCGCAACAATGCCGGCAAGCATATGATGCAGTACGTCAAGGATATGCCGATCGTTGACGCGAAGACGTTCCAGATCGTGTTCAGCGAGCCGTACGGCCTTGTGCTGAACGCTTTGGCCGAGAATGGAACGGTCATCATGCGCAAGAAAGAGGCGCTGACTGATCCGAACCAGCAGATCACGGAATATATCGGTTCCGGCCCCTTCGTCTTCAATCAGAAGGAAACCCAGCTCGGTCATCGTTATGTCTATGACCGCAATCCGGGTTACGTGCCGCGCAAAGAGCCGCCCTCAGGCACGGCGGGCGGAAAGGTCGTGAAGGTTGAGCGGGTCATATTCGAGAACATGGCCGACGAACAGACGGCCATGAGCGCATTGCAGGCCGGCGAGATCGATTTCATGGAAATGCCGCCCCAGGATCTTCTGGATGTCCTGCGCAGCGACAATAACCTCAATGTGGAGGTTCTGAACAAGACCGGGCACATGGGATGGATGCGTGTCAACCATCTGCACCCTCCCTTCGACAACGTCTATGCCCGGCAGGCAATGCTCTATCTGATCGACCAGCAGGAGATCATGCGCGCTGCCTTCGGCAGCTCTGACCTCTGGAAGAAGTGCGGCGCGTATCTTGCGTGCGACACCGCAATGGAGAGCGACGTAAACACCGACTGGCTGAAAGGCGGCCAGAACATCGAGAAGGCGCGCGAACTCTTCAAGAAGGCCGGCTATGACGGCAGGCCAGTTGTGGTTCTGCATGCGACCACGCATTACCTCGCGAACCCGGCGGCATTGCTTACCGTGCAATGGCTGAAGCAGGCGGGCGTCAATGCGGAGCTTGCCACCAGCGACTGGGGTACGATGCTGGTACGTCGCAACAGCAAGGCGGCTCCCACAGAGGGCGGATGGAGCATCTTCTTTACCGCCGCGACCGGACATTCGTTGTCAAACCCGGTGACGGCATCCGGCCATGCCACCAATGGCGAGGCTGCATGGTTCGGCTGGCCCAACGACCCGAAGCAGGAGGCCCTGCGTGAAAAATGGGCGCGGACGCCGACCCTTGAGGGACAGAAGGCCGTAGCACAAGAGATCCAGGAAAATGCTTGGAACTTCGTGCCCCATATGTATCTCGGACAATTCTATCGCGCGGCGGCCTGGCGCAAGAACGTCACGGGTGTGATCGGCGTTCCCGAGGTCGTGCCGTTCTGGAACATGGAAAAGAAGTAAATGCATCAACCGGAGCGTCGCAGCAATCAGCGACGCTCCGGAGCCAACTGCGGCGATATGCCGAAAGCGCACAGGTCCGGAAACCGGTTCCTGCGTATGCACCTATCTGGGCCAGTCCCGGCGGCTTGCCTTATCCAGAGCGGGAAGTACACGCCCCATGTTCGCATATGTTGTCCGCCGCCTGATCAGCACCTTTGTGGTAATGGTCCTTGTCGGTGTTTTCGTTTTCCTACTCCTGCATTTTTCTCCTGGCGATCCGGCGACGTTGATCGCAGGAGACAATGCTGACGCAGAGCAGATTGAGTCGATCCGCAAAGGCCTCGGGCTCGATCAGCCGCTCCTGGTTCAGTTCATGAATTGGAGTCTGAGGGTTCTCCAGGGTGATTTTGGCATATCGGTCTTCACGCAGGCACCGGTGATCAATCTCATTGTCGAGAGGCTGGAGCCGACAGTATCGCTGGCCGTCACGACGCTTCTGTTCGCTGCATTGGTTGCAGTTGCGATTGGCGTCGTCTCGGCCTGGAAGGCCGGAAGCTGGATCGACCAGGTCTTCATGGGCGGCGCCATCGTAGGATTCTCGCTGCCGGTCTTCGTCGTCGGCTACGTGTTAATCTACATCTTCTCCATGCAGCTCAAATGGCTGCCGGTTCAGGGATATACACCCATTGCAGAAGGTGTCTTGCCGTGGGCGAAGGGCCTTATCCTGCCGACCATCGCACTTGGCACCTCCTATGTGGCGCTGATTGCTCGGATCACCCGCGCATCGATGCTGGAAATCCTGTCGCAGGATTACATGCGCACGGCACGTGCCAAAGGCGTGAGCGCCCGAGGCATGTTGATCGGTCACGCTCTGCGTAATGCCGGAGTTCCGATCGTCACGATCATCGGCATTGGATTTGCAATGCTGATCAGCGGGGTGGTGATCACCGAGACAGTGTTCAACCTACCGGGCGTCGGCCGACTGGTGGTCGACTCGATCGCCAAGCGTGACTACCCGGTCATTCAAGGCGCTATCATTATCTTCTCGGGCGTTTACGTGCTGATCAATCTGCTGATTGACGTGCTTTACACGCTGATCGACCCACGGATCAGGTATTGACATGACGGACACTATCGCAATCGGGAACGCCGCACCCGCCAAGCCGGCCATTGCCCGGCTCTTTCGTGCCGTTCGCCGCAATCCACTCATGTTCGTCGGTGCGCTGATCCTGATCCTCATGGCGCTCACCGCCATTGCGGCGCCACTGATAGCTGGTGATCCGGTAACGATGCAGCCCAGCCGCCGCTTGCTTCCGCCATCGGAGACATTTCTGTTCGGAACGGACCATCTGGGTCGCGACGTTTTCGCCCGCACTATCTACGGCGCGCGTGTGTCACTGATCGTGGGACTGTCCGTGTCTGCCGTGTCGGTCCTCATCGGAATGGTTCTGGGGTTGCTGGCCGGCTATTTCCGCGGCCTGGATGCGCCGATCATGCGCGTCATGGATGGCTTGATGGCCATCCCGTCGATTCTGCTGGCTATCGCGATGGTAGCGCTGATGGGGAGCAGCCTCGGCGTCGTTATGCTGGCGATCATCATCCCGGAAATTCCGCGTGTTGTTCGTCTGGTGCGGTCGGTGACCCTTTCCACCCGTGAGAACCAATATGTCGAAGCGGCCGTAGCGACCGGAACTCGTACGGGAAAGATCCTTGTGCGCCACATCCTGCCTTCGACGATTGCACCGCTGATCGTTCAGGCGACCTATGTGTGTGCATCCGCCATTCTGGTGGAGGCTTCCCTCTCGTTTCTCGGCGCTGGTATGCCGCCTGATGTTCCCACCTGGGGTAACATGATAGCCTCCAGCCGGTTGTATCTGGGGCGTGCGCCGTGGACCATTTTCTGCCCTGCGCTGGCCCTAGGGCTCGTGGTGTTGGCGGTTAACCTCCTCGGCGACGGTCTCAGAGACCGCTTCGATCCCCGCATGGCCCGGAGAATGTGATCATGACCGCCCCTTTGCTGTCTGTTCGGGATCTCAAGGTCCAGTTTCTGTTGGAGGATGCGGTCGTGCGCGCCGTCGACGGCGTATCCTTCGACGTGCACAAGGGCGAGACCGTCGGAGTCGTGGGTGAGTCCGGCTGTGGCAAGAGCGTGACCGCGCTCTCGATCATGGGATTGCTGCCGACCCGTGGCGTCCGCGTGACCGGCGGCTCTGTCCGCCTGGAAGGCGACGAACTGGTCGGGCGAGACGAGGAGTATATGCGCGGTCTGCGCGGCCAGCGCATGGCGATGATCTTTCAGGAGCCGATGACCAGCCTCAATCCATTGATGACGGTGGGCCATCAGATTTCCGAAGCTGTTCGGATACATGAGGGAGTGTCCAAGTCGCAGGCCAGGGCTCGCGCATTGGAGATGCTCCGGCTCGTGCAGATTCCGGAGCCCAAGAGCCGCCTCGATTCCTACCCGCATCAGTTCTCCGGCGGCATGCGCCAGCGGGTCATGATCGCCATGGGTTTGGTATGCAATCCAAAACTCCTGATCGCCGACGAACCCACGACCGCACTTGATGTCACCATTCAGGCGCAGATCCTGGACCTTGTCCGTAGCCTCAAGGATCGCACCGGCACATCCGTGATTCTGATCACTCACGATCTCGGGGTGGTGGCTGAAACCTGCCAGCGCGTGATCGTCATGTATGCGGGTCGGAAGGTGGAGGAAGCCACGGTCGAAGAGCTGTTCGATCGTCCCGCTCACCCTTACACGCGAGGGCTCATGGCTTCGATGCCGAGGCTCGGAGGGCGGGGACATAAGCGCCTCACTGAAATTCCCGGCGTCGTCCCATCATTGCGTGAGGAAATCGTAGGATGCGCATTCGCGCCTCGCTGCCCTCATGCGACCGCCCTCTGCCGAACCGAGACACCCGAAATCCGGGATGTTGGAGCTGGACACCTTGCAGCTTGCCACCACGCATCGGAGGTCATGCCCGGATGACGACACTTCCCAACTCTAAGCCCGGCAACGCGATGAACGTGGCCTCCTCGGGAACGCTGCTGGAAGTCCGCAATCTGACCAAGCACTTCCCCGTGCCAAGCGGCCTTCTGCGCCGCGCCAAAAGACACGTGCGGGCAGTGGACGGGGTGAGCTTCGCGCTCAACCGCGGCGAAACCCTCTGCATTGTGGGTGAATCCGGATGCGGGAAGTCGACTGTTGGTAAACTTGCTATGCGGTTGATGGAGCCGACGGCCGGCGAGATCATTCTGGAGGGGCAGGATATCACGGCGCTGTCACGGGCAGAAATGCGCCTGGCTCGCCAGCAGATTCAAATGGTGTTTCAGGACCCCTTCGCGTGTCTCAACCCCCGTCTTACGGCGGGGCAGATCGTGGCGGAGCCACTGGAGAATTTCGGCATGTTCCCCGGTGCTGCGCGGCGGGAAAAGGTCGCGGAACTGTTCAGGAAAGTGGGCTTGCGTCCCGAAGGGATTGATAAGCTTCCGCATGAATTTTCCGGGGGGCAGCGCCAGCGTATCGGAATCGCGCGCGCTTTGGCGCTCGGCCCACGCACGATCATCGCCGACGAGCCCGTCTCGGCGCTCGACGTCTCGGTACAGGCGCAGGTCCTCAATCTTATGAAGGACCTGCAGGAGGAGCTGGGCCTTTCCTACCTTTTCATCTCTCACGATCTCGGGGTCGTCGAGTATATCGCGCACCGGGTGGTCGTGATGTATCTCGGCCGCGTGGTCGAGATCGGTGGACGGGATGCGATCTTCGACACGCCGCGCCATCCCTATACGCGCGCGCTCATGTCCGCGGCGCCCGTGCCCGATCCCCGAAACAAGGCGAAGCGGATGATCTTGCAGGGGGACGTTCCGAGCCCGATGAATCCCCCGCCGGGTTGCCGGTTTCATACGCGCTGCCCATTCGCGTTCGACCGTTGCCGCCGCGAGGAGCCGGTGCTGCGAGACGTGGGCGTGGGCCAGCAGATGGCCTGCCATCTGGATGAGGGTGCTGTCTGACTTTTGAACAGAGTTACTTGACAAGGAGTTCCGATCGGGGACGGATATGTTACGCCCTTACAGCATACGGAGAGTGACGTGAGCGAGAGTATTCGAAAAGTCCTCGAAGATAAGCTCGCCGACACGACTCCTTCAGGAAGGGCGATCGCGCAATATATCCTCGCCAATCTGCGGTATCTGCCCTTTGAAAGCTCGGCGTCCCTCGCGCGGAAGATCGGTGTCAGCGAGGTCACGGTGGGCCGGTTCTGCCGTTCCCTCGGTTATCGGCATTTCAAAGAGTTCAAGGCCGAATTGCGCGACGATCTGAGCGACAGCCCTTGGCGCCTCGGTGAGCGGCTTCAGGAGTTCCAGCGCAACGGACGCACTGGTCAGACACTGCCCCGCTCCCTTGAGCTGCATATCGAAGGCCTCGTAAAGGTGTACGAGCTGGCGCAGGGCCGTGAGATGGCGACCGTAGCGAAGCGGATTGCCACTCGGAAACAGATCCTGATCGCAGGCTTCCAGACCGAGCGCAGTAACGCCATGATGATGGCACTGCATCTTCAATATCTGCGAGATGGCGTGCAATTGGTCGATGTCGGCTCCGGGCACTTCGCCGAGGTGTTGCTCGGGGATCCGCAGAAAATGGCCTTGGTGATCTTTGAGAACCGTCGCTATTCGCAGCAGGCCGAATTGCTGGCTCGCCAGGCTCATGAGCTCGATGTGCCCGTCACCATTATCACGGATGAGTATAATGGCTGGGCGAAAGATTGCTCGAGCGAAGCTTTCTATATTCCAACCGAGCTCAATCTTTTTTGGGCGAGTTCAGCCTGTATCGTGACCTTCGTGCATCTTCTGGTGAACGCAGTCTTTGTCGAACTGGGCGCCGGCATTGAAGATCGGTTGAACCAAATTGCCCGCAGCTACGGGCAGTTTGTCGGCCACGTGGGGCGGAATGCGCCGCCATTCCAACCTACCGACTAGACTATACCCGCAATTGAGCGAACCGGCATGACGACGTGAGCGCGGCAGGCAGAATACGGAGTTTATTGTGAAGCGTTTTGATGCTGTCGTGCTCGGCGCGGGTATCGTTGGAGTGAGTACCGCCCTTCATCTCCAGGCGCGCGGTCGCGCGGTCGCGTTGCTTGACCGGCGCGGTGCAGGCGAAGAAACCAGCTATGGGAATGCGGGTCTCATTGAGAGGTCCAGTGTTATCCCTTATGCGTTTCCGCGTTCGATGCCGGCGCTTCTTCGATATGCCACGAACACGCGCCTGGATGTGCGCTTTCATTGGTCGTTTCTCCCACGCATTGCGCCGTGGCTGTTCGAATATTGGCGGCAGTCATCGCCTCAACGGCTTGCCGATGCCACCCGCGCCATGCTGCCTCTGATCGAGAACTCCATCGTCGAGCATCAGCCATTGATCGAGGCCGCGGGCGTCGGGAATCTGGTTCGCAAGGACGGCTGGCTTGAGCTCTTCAGGTCAGAGAGCGTTCTTCGCCAAGCGGTCGAGACGCGCCATCTCCTCAATCCGTACGGATTGAAATCCAAGGTTCTGAGTTGGGAGAGCCTGAAGCAGCTTGAGCCGGGCTTGCGGGGAGAGGCGGCCGGCGCAATTCAATGGCAAGACCCTTGGACAGTGTCGGACCCTGGCGCCATCACGCAAAGCTATGCGCGCCTGTTTGAGAGCCAAGGCGGTGCGATACTGAGCGGTGACGCGAGGTCTCTCAGTTGGGATAAAGAAGGCTGGACGCTGCAAGATCGCGATGGTCCGGTTCATGCTCGTAACGTGGTGGTTGCCCTCGGCGCTTGGTCCGATGCGATTTTTAAGCCGCTCGGTTATCGCATTCCTCTGGAAGTCAAGCGTGGCTATCACCGCCACTTCCGGCAGGCGGAAACGGATGGTCTGCGCAATTCCATCGTCGACGTCGAATATGGCTACGTTCTCGCTCCGATGACGCAGGGCGTCCGCTTGACCACCGGAATCGAGTTTGCGCCGCGCGACTCAAAACCGACGCCGGTTCAGATCAACCGCCTCGAACCCATCGCGCGGAAACTTCTTCCGATGGGCGAGGCCGTCGAGACAACCCCCTGGCTCGGCAACCGGCCATGCCTTCCGGATATGCGTCCGGTCATCGGGGAGGCGCCGCGTCACAAAGGGTTGTGGTTCGCGTTCGGTCACGCCCACCATGGCTTCACGCTCGGCCCGGCGACCGGACGGCTGCTGGCCGAAATGATCACAGGGGAGCCGACCTTCGCCGATGCGCGGCCGTTCGCGGCGGACCGCTTCTGAGACAGGCGCACGGTCGAGCTTCACGAAGTATCCTCATATGAAGGTGCCTGGCAGCATGGTACGTCCCTCTAACCATGCATGGATGCCGCTCACTTCTACGTGGCATTTGCGTCGATAGCGCCACAACCGGTGGCTAGTTTGTGTATGACTCCTCAAGGGTGCAAGGCTAGTACAGTCCACATGAATAGCCTGTCGAATTGAGATAGATCGAAGCGCGTAAGGGCATAGTCTCCTACTCTTCTGACACGCAGCTTATGATCGATGTCAGGTCAACCAAATACATAGATCGGAGCCCTTCATGCACAGAGTCGATACAGGCGAAACGATGATCTCGGCTCCAGCGGGGATGTAGGTCGCAACGATTGTGCTTACCAAGATCCGGACTGGTGTAAAAATCCCCCACACAATGGCAGACTTCTTTCTCCGCATCCCAAAGCAGGAGCTTGCGGATATTGGTCTTGGAGTCAGGGTAGGTATCCGAAAGCAGCCATTTTCCGTCGGCCGAATAGGTCATGTGACCGTTCTCGGTCAGGACGCCACGACCGATGCGGGTGACTTCGCCGCTGACGACATCGTAGAGATGATAGCCGATCTCACCCATGTGCGGTCCCCAGACGATCAGCGTGTCATCATCCCGCCAGAGCGGATGTGAAATCTGGTATTCCGACTTCTCGTAGTCGAAGGTACCTACGGTCGAAGGATCGAAATCGTCTGCCAACTGAGGGAGTGGGTGGTCGCTGCATTCCAGGAGTTGCAGGTCACTGCCGTCGGAATTGCAGCTATAGAGGCGATGCAGGAAGCAGGTCTCATCCTCGACCCGCTCGGTCCAACGATGGATGAAGAGGAACCGGGTTCCCGAAGGATTGATCTCCAGATGGGTGACCCAATGGATCGCTTTGTCCATCGAAGCGCGCGGCTGGTGGTTGCATAGTTGGGCCAGGGAGACGATGAGGCGGTTTTCGCCGGTCGCGAGATCCATCCAGATGATCCCGTCGTCCTCCGGAGCCAGAGCCAGTTCCGGCTCCGGTCCCGTGGCGCGATAGCCGATCGTCTTGTGGGTCACCTCGAGCCGCGAGTAGTTGATCGACAGCCCAAAGCTGGAATCGCGGGCAATGACGTAGATGGGCAATGGCAGATGCCGAGTCTCGCCGTCGTCCAGATTAGTGATCGTTGCACGAAAGCTGTTGTTAAAGCTTCCCGGCCGGCGGTCCGGAGCGCGGGTATTATATATGATCTGGCGGCCGGGCAGACCCTCCAGCCACTGAAGTTGCGCGCCCATCTGCCAGTTCCAAGTCGTGGTTTCCCCCACGACCTGCATTGCATAATTGTTCGCGCTGTCGATGCAGATGATTTGGGCAACCTCCTTTCCCGTTAGGTCGCCAGTCATCATCGGCGCGCGCTGGCACAGGAGGTAGCGTCCGCTGGGATCCCAGGGGGTCTTGTTGTAATAGCCAAAGAATTGGTGCTCCATGCCATGGCCGATGCGCTGCACCTGGCAATCGAGGCTCGGCAACTGGCCGGCGGGCATGGCTATCTTGGCGAGAACGGTCATCTCTTGTCATTCCTGAAGATTATAAATTCAAGGTGCCTGCTTCTACAGCCACCTTGTTGGATGGTATTCCGGGATGGGATTGGTCAGGTCAGACTGCTTAAAACCCTGTCCACAGTAGGCATGGCGCGCAGTAGCTCCTGTGTGTAAGGGCTCTGCGGATCATGGAAAATTTGGTCGTTACCGCCGATTTCCTGCATGCGGCCGCGTTCCATGACGATAATGCGGTCACACATCTGGCGGATGACGGCCAGATCATGGCTGACGAACAGCAGGGTCAAGCCATGTTCGTCCTGCAAGTCCTTCAGCAGGTTCAGAACTTGGGCCTGGAAGGACACGTCGAGGGCCGAAGTGGGTTCGTCGCAGAAGATGAATCTCGGGCGCGACGCCAGCGCGCGCGCAATTGAAATGCGCTGAAGCTGTCCGCCAGAGAACTGGTGCGGATAGCATTCGGCAGCATTCGGCGGCAGGCCGACCCGCTCTAGGAGGCCGCGCACGATGGCTTCTCGTTCAGCATTGCTTTTCACGAGCCCATGGATCTTCATGCCCATGGCGATGGAGCGGCCGATCTGCATGCGGGGATCCAGCGAGGAGGACGGATCCTGGAAGATGATCTGCATGTCCAGTCTGCGCCGCATTGCATCTCTGGCAGAGGCAGGCGCATTCACATCAACGCCTTGATAGAGGATCGTTCCCGACGTCGGTTTCAGCAGGCCTAGCATGATGCGCCCGATCGTCGACTTGCCGCTGCCGCTCTCGCCAACGATGCCAACCGTCTCGCCCTCGTTCACGACGAAGGAAATATCGCTCAAGGCATGAAACGGTGGCGCCGGCTTGCTCAGAAAGCCGCTCTTACGCATGAAGGTCTTGCACAAGTTACGGACCTCGACGACCGGTTCCTGACTTGCCTTGCGTTCTGCCTTCTTGCCGCCCTGCAGATAGTCCATTGCTTTTTGTAGATCGCCGCTTGGGTTTGCACTGACCAGCGAAGGTGCTGAAAGCCGATGCAGACGACGGCTCATAGGCGGAATCGCTGAGATCAGCCGCTTCGTGTAGGGCTCCCGGGGCGAGGAAATAACCTGCTGAGCCGTACCCTGCTCGACCAGACGCCCGTTCAGCATCACATAGACTCTGTCGGCCATCGTGGCGATGACACCCATGTCGTGCGTGATGAGAAGGCAACCGATGTTGCGCTCGACGCATAGTTCCTTGATCAGGGACAGAATCGATGCCTGGATCGTCACATCCAGCGCTGTGGTCGGCTCGTCGGCGATCAGCAGGGCCGGATTGCCGCAGATTGCGATGGCGATTACCACGCGCTGACGCTGGCCGCCGCTCAGTTGATGCGAGAACTGCTCCAGTCTCTCTGCGGGATTAGGGATTTGTACCCGTTCGAGTAGACCGATGGCTTCCTTACGCGCCTCGGCTATGGACAGGCCCCGCAATCGCACGATCGTCTCGATCATCTGCTGGCCGATGCTCAGCACCGGGTTCAGTGAGGTCAGCGGATTCTGAAAGATGTAGCCGACCTTGTGGCCACGAACTGCGTTTCGCTCGGTCTCGCCGAGTTTCAGCAGATCTCTGCCCTGAAAGCTGATCCTGCCGCCGCTCACGTAACCTGGGACGTCAATAAGGTTGATGATGGCGCGGCCCACCGTCGATTTGCCGGCGCCCGACTCGCCGATAACGCCGACTACTTCGCCGGCAGCGATGGTAAGCGAAAGACCATCGATCGCCTGGACGGACTTTCGGCGAAGCGGAAATGCAACGCCCAGGCTTTCAATTTCAAGCAGATTCACTTGGCTCTCACTCCCTGCAGTCGGTCGACATTCGGTCACTGCCGCGCTCCCATTTTCCTCTCCTATCAGCATAATCGGGTTGCGTATACAAGAATACTCGTATACCGATTCCATATCGGCGGCCCGACTAATGCCAGCCTGCGTAAGGTAAAAAAAATCTAAGTTCTCCGTGCAATTGACGGAAATCCGGTGGGAGGAAGTATGAGAATGACGCGAACTAACGGACGCACTATGTCTGCATCCTTGAAGGGTGCTGCCCTCGCAGTGATCTTCTCAACGAGCGCAGCGGCGGCGGCGGAAAATGCAATTCGTATCGCCCTGTCGAGCCCGCCAACCACGCTAGATCCGCATTTTCACAACCTGACGCCCAACAGTGCGCTGAGCATGCATGTGTTCGAGCCTCTGTTCCGAATTGATGAGAAATCCGGCCGCGCCGCACCCGGCCTTGCAAAATCCTGGGAAGCGCCGGACGAGAGGACCTGGATCGTCAATCTCGCCGAAGGCGTGACCTTTTCCAATGGCAAGCCCTTCACGGCCAATGACGTAATCTATTCGATCTGCCGTATTCCTACCATCAAGGACAGCCCCGGCTCGTTCATGGGCCAGATCCAGGCCGTAGAGAATATCGAGGCGCTGAGTCCCCATCAGATTCGCATCACGACGAAGGGGCCTTATCCCATCCTTCCGGTCGACCTCGCTGACGTCATGATCGTTTCGGCCGAGACGGCCGGCGCGGGCGCAGTCACCTTCGGATTGAAAGGCTGCAACGGCTTCGTCGAGGGGCCGACTGACAAATACAATTCGACTGACCTTGCCGTCGGTACAGGCCCGTTCAAATATACGAGCTTCGTTCCCGGCGAGAAGATCGACCTGGTCGCCAATGACAAATACCGCGAGGGAAAGGCGGTCTGGGATAAGGTGACCCTGCGCATCATTCCTAATGATGTGGCGCGCGTTGCCGCCCTGCTTTCCCACGAGGTCGATCTCATCGAACGCCCGCCACTCCAGGATCTCAGCCGAATCAAGGCTAACGACAAGCTGGCCGTGACAGGCACGGTATCGGAGCGCATCATCTATCTGGCCTTCGATGTCGAGCAGGAGCCGACGCCCGGCATTAAGGGCACTGATGGCAAGAACCCGTTCAAGGACAAGCGCGTGCGCGAAGCCGTCACCCACGCCATCTCCCGCGACGTCATCGTTGAAAAGGTGATGCGCGACCAGGCTCAGTCAGCCGGCCAGCTTCTATCGCCCGGCAGCTTCGGCTATTTCGAGACGGGCTTCGCCCCGGATTCCTATGATCCGGAAAAGGCTAAGGCCCTTCTGAGCGAGGCCGGCTATCCAAACGGCTTCGAACTGGTCATCGGCGCAACGAACAACCGCTATGTCAACGACGCGCGCATTGCCGAGACGCTGGCGCAGATGCTGACCCGCGTCGGCATCAAGACGTCGGTGGATGCGTCAAACTTCTCGATCTTCTCGGAGAAGCGCAACAAGTACCAGTTCAGCTCCTATCTCGGCGGCTGGGGCAATGGCTCGCGTGAGGGCATTTATACCTTCCGCTCGCTAGTGGCGACCCGCAACACTAAGGAAGGCATGGGCTCGTCCAATCGCGGACGCTTCTCCAATGCCAAGGTCGACAACCTGCTGCGCGAGGCACAAAGGACGAACGAGGAGGGCAAACGCCTTGAACTGTTCCGCAAGATCGCCGAGATCGTGAAGGAAGAGAAGGCAATCCTGCCGCTGCATTATGAAATGGCCACTTGGGCCCATAGTGCGGACATCGCCGTGCAGCCCTCCGCGGACCAGCGCACCGTAGCCTCGCGCTTCTCGCCCAAGCCCTGAACAGTGAAGCGATGGACAGGCCGTTAAAGCCTGTCCATCTCTATTGGTACACCTCAGATGCTCTCCTTTGTCGCAAAGCGCCTGCTTCAGGGCGCGCTGGTGATCGTCGCCATGTCGGTCATCGTCTTCCTTGGCGTCTATGCTATCGGCGATCCGATCGACATGCTCGTGCCGGAAACCGCGACCGAACTGGAAATCCAGATGGCGCGGCAAAGGCTCGGGCTCGACCAGCCCTTGCTGGTGCAATATGGGCGCTTTGCGCTTCAAGCCCTGCAGGGCGATATCGGCACGTCTTTCGTCTTCAATCAGCCGACATTGCAGCTGATCCTGTCGAAGTTCCCCGCCACGCTTGAGCTGGCCGTAACCGCAATGGCCGTCGCCATCATCGTCGGCCTGCCGCTCGGAGTACTTGCCGGATTGAAGCCCGATTCCTGGTACGGCCGTGCAATCATGAGCATCTCGGTCATTGGCTTCAGCCTGCCGGGCTTCTGGTTCGGCCTGCTATTGATCATGGTGTTTGCCGTCAATCTCGGTCTCCTGCCTGCCAACGGGCGCGGCGAGACGGTGTCGGTATTCGGCGTTGAGCTGGCCATATTTACCTGGGACGGCTTCAAGCATGTCATTCTGCCGGCGACCAATCTGGCGCTCTTCAAGCTAGCCCTGGTGATCCGCCTTGCTCGCGCAGGAACGCGCGAAGCGATGCTGCAGGATTATATGCGCTTCGCCTATGCCAAGGGCATGGGCCATTGGTACGCGGTGCGAGTCCATCTGATACCCAATATCCTCATCCCTATCATCACCGTGATCGGTATGGAGTTTGGCTCGGTCATCGCCTTCGCTGCAGTGACGGAATCGATCTATGCTTGGCCGGGCATGGGGCGCCTGCTGATCGAAAGTATCAACAATCTCGATCGGCCGGTTGTCGTCGCCTACCTGATGTTTGCCGCAGTGCTCTTCGTCGTCATCAACCTTATCGTCGACATCCTCTACGCGACACTTGATCCGCGCGTCCGTTTCACGAAAAGCTCATCATGACCGACACATATATGCAAGGCTCAACCGCGACCATGGATAACATGGCAGTCAAGGTTGGTCCCGAGGCCAGCATTTCCGAGAACCCGTACCTGCGCATTTGGAATGAACTGCGCGAGAGCAAAAGCGCCATAATCGGCTTGATCGTGTTCACGGCCTTCGTGCTGATGGCAGTTTTCGCGTCCTATATTGCACCGCAGAACCCCTATGACCTGATGCAAGTCGACGTCATGAACAGTATGCTGCCGCCGATGGCGCGGGAAAACGGAATACTGTATGTGATGGGGACGGACGAGCAGGGGCGCGATGTGTTTAGCGCGATCCTTTACGGGCTGCGCACCAGCCTCCTCGTCGGCTTCACCTCTACTGCCTTCAGCCTCGCCATCGGCCTGTGCGTCGGCCTGTGCGCTGCCTATAGTGGCGGCTGGATCGACGCCCTGCTGATGCGCATCGTCGATCTTCAGCTTGGCATTCCCACCATCCTGATCGCCCTCATCCTGCTGGCCCTGTTTGGGCGCGGAGTGGACAAGGTCATCCTGGCGCTGGTCGTCGTGCAATGGGCCTATTATGCGCGCACCGTCCGGGCCGCCGCCATCGTGGAGCGGAACAAGGAGTATATCGATGCGGCGGTGTGCCAGGGCCTGACCGGGCTGCAGATCGGCTATATTCACCTGCTGCGCAACTGCTTGCCACCGGTCATCGTTGTGGCAACGATGCAGATCGCGCATTCGATCGCGCTGGAGGCCACCCTGTCCTTTCTTGGTGTTGGCGTACCGATCACCGAGCCGTCGCTGGGTCTGCTGATCTCTAACGGGTTCAACTTTATGCTGAGTGGCGACTATTGGATCAGCTTCTTCCCCGGTCTCGTCCTCTTTATGACTGTGCTGAGCGTCAATTTCGTCGGTGACCGGCTGCGCGATATCCTCAACCCAAGGCTTAAAAAATGAACATCCAAGCGGTGAATACTCGGCAATCGAAGAATATTGGTGTGGGGTGCGTCTCCTTCGATGAGTTGCTGACGCAAATCAAGACATGGGTCAGCATTGAGACACCGACCGATAAGCCTGAGGCGGTCAATCAACTCGTCGACTATGTCGAGGCTTATCACCGTGCGCTCGGGCTCGAAGTGGAGCGTCGCGAGGGATATGGCGGCCGAGGTGACAAGCTAATCGTGCGGGCCCCCTGGGGAGATCGCAGTCAGAAGGGCATCTTGGTGATTTCCCATCTGGATACGGTGCACAAGATTGGCACACTGGAGCAGCTTCCTGTGCGGCAGGAGGGCGACAGGCTCTACGGACCCGGCGTCTACGACATGAAGTCCGGCGGCTGCATGGCGGTCGAGGCTATGCGCAGCTTGCTCGGTACCGACCCGTCGCCGCATCTCCCCCTGACGCTGCTTTTCACGCCTGACGAAGAGATCGGCAGCCAGACCAGCCGCGAAATTATCGCAGAACTAGCCGAAGATGCCAAATACGTCCTCGTACCGGAAGGGGCGCGCTCGGACGGATCCGTAGTAACGGGACGCAAGGGTTCCCTGAAATTTGACTTGAACGTGACCGGACGTCCGGCGCATTCGGGCTCAAACCACCGTGACGGGCGTTCTGCCATCGTCGAACTGGCCCATCAGATTATCAATATCGAGGGGAAGACGGACTATGACAAGGACATCACGGTCAATGTTGGCATCGTCAGTGGCGGCGGAAAGCAGAATGTTGTTCCTGCGCATGCGACGGCGCGCGTGGATATCCGCATTGCTAAGCCGGAGCAGATAGACGAAATTCTTGCCATGGTCGCCGAAATTCGCCCCGTCGACCCCGACACCAAAGTGGAGTTCGTGGGTGGCGTCTGGCGCCGCCCCTTCAAGGAAACGCAGGCAATCACGGCGCTCTACGAGGAGGCACGCCGCATTGCCGCTGAGATCGGTTTTGAGTTGCCGAAATCACCCGGCGGCGGCGGTAGTGATGCGAATCTTGTGGCTGATCGGCTTCCGGTGCTTGACGGTACAGGCGCGATCGGCGGCGGACCGCATACGCTTGAGGAGTGGATCGACGTAACGCAACTTGAAGAGCGTACTGAACTCCTTCGGCGGCTTTACCTCGAGTTGCGCTGAGCCGGACTTGCCCTGAAAGGAGGTTGCATACAATGCCGCCATATTTTAAGAATAAATGCTTTGTATCCGCCCTCCTATCCCCTCATGAAGGCCGGGATGGCAGAGCGGCTTTAAGAGAATTACTTGGAAAAAGGCTTTGGCCATGATCAGCAGCTCGACCTATCTGGGTCGGGGGTCGTCCTTGTTCGAGCGTTTCGTAACCTGGGCGTGTGACCCGCAGTTCAAGGATGGGCTGCAGGTCACAGAGAACACCCTTATCGACATTTTTGAAGTCAGCCGCACGCCGATGCGTGAGGTAATTCAGCAGTCGCAGATGATCGGCTTCGTGCGCCGCGAGCCGAACCGTCCCATTGAGCTACCCAAACTGTCGAAGATGGATATGGAGAACCTCTCCTATACACGCGAGCAGCTCGAGGGCATGGTCACCATGCAAGTATCAGAGCGGCTCGCGCGCGGTGAAATTTCGGTAGTCTCTTTGCGCAAGATCAACCGACGCATGCAGGCGTTGGCGGAGATCGATGATGTCGACCTGTTGCTGAGTGCAGGGCTGGAATTTCACGCTGAAATGCGGGCGCTTTCGGGTAATGACGTTGTGGACCGCATCCTTGAACAGTTGATGATCCGCATCGAGCGATATCGACGCCTCGTTCCGGAGCGATCCGAACGTTCCCAACAGATCGTTGAAGAACACGAGGAAATCCTGTCAGCGATCGAAAAGGGCTCACATCAGACAGCCGCGGAATTGGCGCGCCTGCATATCCGTAACGCACGCGAATTCTACACCAAAGAGCTTGAAAACGTAATTCTCTGACGGTGAAGCCCAGGGTTTCAAGGCGGCCTGACGCTGACCCGTCCGGCCGATCGGTGACGCGCATGCGAAATTATGAAGAGCGGCAAGGACATGCATGATCACGCTTTGGGCATAGATATTGGTGGTACCTTCACAGATATCGCTCTACTGGATTGCTCGAATGGCACTGTCCGCACTGGGAAGGTACTAACCACCCATGACAATCCAGTAAGGGGCGCCATGGAAGGCGTGCAGGTGGCGATGGGAGGCGTGGTTACGGTCGACCAAATCTCTCGAGTCGTTCATGCCACTACGCTGTTCACCAATGCCTTGATCGAAAGGCGCGGCGCCCGCGCTGGCCTGATCACCACAGCCGGCTTCGAGGACACCTTGTCTATCGGCCGCGAGAAAAAATACGATATCTACGACTTGCATCTGTCGATAGCGGCCCCTGTCATCCCAGCGGTACTGCGCCGCGGCGTGGTAGAGTCCATCGGCGCGGATGGGCAAGTCCACCGACCGCTCGACAAGACGCATTTACGTGCGGCGGTGGATGAATTGCGCGACCAGCAGATCGATTCACTCGCCGTATGCTTTCAGAATTCATATATTCACTCTGCTCACGAGAAGGCAGCCTTTGAATCTATACGGGAATGGTTCCCCGATCTCGCGGTGACTGCGTCGTGCGAGGTGGCGCCCCAGATCGGCGAGTTCGAGCGCATGTCGACGACCGCGGCAAACGCCTATCTGCAGCCGCTGGCCCGCTCTTACATAGGTCGCCTACAAAACGCGCTCTTAGAAGCGGGTATCACCGCTCCCTTGAGCATGATGCTTTCCAATGGCGGCCTGACCGATGTCGACGAGGCAATGGCATTTCCTGTGCGCCTGCTGGAATCCGGTCCTGCCGCGGGGGTCCTGTCAGCGGCGAGCTTCGCGCAGCGCCTCGACGAGGACCGTATTCTGGCTTTCGACATGGGCGGCACGACCGCCAAGCTCGCCCTGGTTGAGAAAGGGACGCCTAAGCTGGCCTATGCGTTCGAGGCTGCCCCGGAAAAACGCTTCGCGCGCGGCAGCGGCCTGCCGATGCACATTTCAACGGTCGAACTGATCGAGATCGGCGCGGGCGGCGGCAGCCTAGCGCACAAGGATAAGCTCGGTCTGCTCAAGGTCGGCCCGCAGAGCGCTGGGTCCAACCCAGGGCCCGTGGTCTATGGCCTAGGCGGTAGCCATCTTACTGTAACCGACAGTGACTTCCTGATCGGGGCGCTGAACCCCGACTATTTCGCCGGCGGAGACATACCGATTGCGCTCGACAAGGCACGTGAGGCGGCCGCTAGTCTTGGGGCTGAATTGCTGCTTGACGGAGAAAAAGTCGCCTTTGGGGTCTATGATATTGTCTGCGAAAACATGGCGGCGGCCGCGCGCGTCCATGTCGCCTCGCATGGGCGCGACATCAGAACCTTCACGCTCTATGCGACCGGTGGCGCGGCACCCGTCCATGCTGTTCACGTGGCAAAGAAATTGGGCATTGCCAGGGTGATCGTTCCGGTCGCGGCCGGTGTCGCCTCGGCGCTTGGTCTGCTGATCGCGCCGGCGCGCAGCGACCGCAGTCAGCCTGTCGGCCGTTTGCTTGACAGGATTTCTCCGGCAGAGATCGAAGCCCGCTTCGCCGTCCTGGAGGAAGAAGCGCGCGCCGTGGTTAGGCGCAGCGTCGAGGGCAGTTGCGAGACTGAACGGCTGATCGACATCCGTTACAGCCGCCAGGGCACCGATTTGACCTTGCGCATTCCCGGTGGAACGATTGATACCGTCGCGCTTCAAGAGTGGGAGCGGTTGTTCAACGAGACATACAGGCACCATTTTGGCCGCGCCTTGCCCGGCCAGCCTATCGAAATCAGCATGATCCGCGTGGTTGCCACGTCACCAAGCTATAGCGGACCAGTCAATCTCCTGACAGAGGCCGGCGAGGCGCGCCAGACAAGCGAGCGTATGCTGGTCATGCAGCAGGGCATGGCGTCCCGCAGGGTGCCAGTATGCCACAGGCAGGCGTTGGATTTCGGCTGCCATGATGGGCCAATCCTCATTGAAGAAAAGCACAGCACGATCGTCGCTGGCCACGAATGCAGCGTCACCGTCACTGCGGATGGCACGCTGATCATCGATCTGGCCTGAGCGCGTACCGGGGACGCGAGAAAATGGACATTATCACTCTTGAAACCATTTGGAAGCGCCTGATAGCCGTCGTTGATGAGGGAGCGGCAGCTCTGGTGCGGACTTCCTTCTCGACGGTCGTGCGCGATTCCTATGACTTTTCGGTGATCATCACCGATCGTCGCGGCAATTCACTGGTCCAGGCAAGCGATAGCTTGCCGTCCTTTATCGGCACCCTGCCGCGGACTGTCAGGTCATTCCTGCAGAAGTTCCCCGAGGAAACCCTGGTCGAATGCGATATCCTGATCACTAATGACATGTTCGCAGGCACCGGTCACCTGCCGGACATTACTGTGGTGCGCCCCCTGTTTTATCAAGGCGTGCTGATCGGCTTTGCGGCCTCGACGGCTCATGCCCCAGACATTGGAGGTAAGATCCGCTCACCGGAGCCAAGGGAGATCTTCGAGGAGGGTCTTCAGATCCCGCTGATGAAACTGGCTGAGGCCGGTGTCATCAACCAAACGCTGATGGCCATCCTGCGAAAGAATGTCCGGGTGCCCGAGCTAGTTGAGGGTGACCTGATGGCCCAGTTGAATACGCTTGCGCTGATTGACGCCCGCATCAACGAAGTGCTGGGCGAGTACGGACTCTATAACCTGGAGGATTTTTCCATGCAGGTTAGAGCCCGGTCCGAAGCTGCCATGCGCAAGGCGATCAGCGAGCTGCCTGATGGCACCTATCGTGCGGAGCTTTCGACAGACGGCCTAACGGATCAACCGATCAGGCTCGAGGTAGCCGTAATCGTTTCCGGCGATTGCCTGCATGTGGATTATACCGGCTCGTCGCCACAGGTTCACAAGGCCATCAACTGCGCCATGAACTACACCTATTCCATGACCGCCTATGCGTTGAAGTGTATCCTGGCGCCGGAAATCCCGAATAATGACGGCTTTATTGCGCCAATTGAAGTCACCGCGCCGGAAGGCTCAATCGTCAATCCGGTGTTCCCAGCGTCCGGCGGTTCGCGCGTTCTGATCGGGCATTTCCTGCCGACCCTGGTCTTCCAGGCGCTCGGCGAAATCGTGCCAGAGCACATCATCGCTGGTTCCGGTTCACCGATCTGGTGCCTAAATCTGGCTTCTATCGACGCATCTGGGCGGCCCTTGACCAATCTGTTCTTCTTCAATGGAGGCATGGGCGCTTCAGCCAAGCGCAATGGCCTCGACGTGATGAGTTGGCCTGGAAACATTTCCTCGACGCCAAGCGAAGTCATCGAGGCGACGGCGCCACTACGAGTGCTGGAGAAATCGATCTCGCGCGACAGCGGCGGAGCGGGCCTGTTCCATGGTGGAAGAGGCCAACGTATCCGCTTTGCCTATACCGGTAAGCCTGGAGCCGTCGTTAGCTTCCTGTCTGAACGCACGAAAATCGGCGCGCCCGGGTTGTCCGGAGGCAGCGCTGGCGCTGTCGGTGGGCTCTGGATTAATGGCAAGCCAATTGATCCCAAGGCGCAGCACCAGATTGAAACGGGTGACGTCATCGATGTGTTAACACCAGGCGGCGGTGGCTATGGACGAGCACATGCGAAAGCGGGTGAGGCTTGCGGGCACCGACATATCTTGGAAATATAGCAGTCCGCGCGAGCATGGTTGGCGAGGTTGGCGGCGGCATTTGCCGCCACCGCAATCGCGCTCGTGCCGATGGCCAGATGCGGGTTGGACACGCCGACGAGATAGACCAGCAGCGGCACCGCCAGGATCGAGCCGCCCCCGCCCACGAGGCCGAGCGTGAAGCCGACAAGCGAGCCCGAGGCCAGGCCAAGGACGCTTTGGGTGAGGGACAGGTCCATCATGATGTCCTTAGGCCATGGAAGCCTTCTGGGTCGGAGCGTAGACCCTCCGGTTCCAGGGGGCCTTTATCAGGATCCGTGCCATGCCACAGAACCCGGTGATGCCGGCCACCATCAGACCCGCGCCCACCAAAGCCGGAACGAAGAGGAACCAGGACGACACCAGAACGCCCAGGAGGGTTCCGAGGAACGCCATGCTGCCGGCCCCGATCTGCACCTGGCGCTGCAACTCCAGCGGTTGGCGGCGATCGACCGTGACGGGCAGGCCGGCCGTCTTCCAGGCGTCGATGCCTCCGTCAATGATAAAGGCCTCGCAGGCGCCGCCAACCTTGGCTGACAGACGGCCGACATTGGCTTTGGTGCGGGCTCCGCTCTTGCAGTGGAAGATCATGGGTTTCCCGTCCCATTGGCCCAGGTTGGCCTCGTCCAGGCGGGATAGGGCCATCAGGTGGGCGCCGGGAATCTTCTCACGAGCGTGTTCGTCCGTCTCGCGAATGTCGACGAGAACGGCGCCCTGGTCGAGCCTAAGCTTGGCTTCGGCAGGTGTGAGGACGGGAAGGGACATGGTCACCTCTGACATGGGGAATGTGGAACAGGTCTTTAATTTAGATAAGTCTTATTTAGTGACTTCTAATTTAAAGTCAACCCATTCCTCGCGCCGGTGATGCGGCGTGGTGGCCGGCATCTGGTCCCGTGTGAGGTGAAGCCTGCTCTAGAGATCAGTTAGGGCCTTGATGTCCCGGTCGATTTTGCAGAGCGGCTCGCTCTGCGGTGGATTGCAAGCTCTTCCGTCGCTCCCGGCAGGGTCGATCAGGCCCGGGAGCAGAATCCTAAAGGTGCGCCAGACCTGCAGGGTAGGATGGCAAGAAGCGATGACCTGTCTGTCCTTGGCTCAGCCCCACCACGGCCCTGTACAATAACTAAGTCCCAAAAATAGCGACGGTAGTATTTCCTGGCAATGCGCTCGGGTTGATTAGTGAGTATGCCTTCGGCATGGTCAACGGCGATTCAAGCAAACAGGAATGGGCAGGGGATCGGGATGGGGCACGACGCCGAGAAGAACAACATTGGCATCTCATTCGTGCTGTCGGGCCTGGAGCGACCGGTCGAAATCGCTATCGACCGACAGGGCATAGCTCACATTCGGGCTGAAACCAGAGACGACCTGTTCTTTGCCCAGGGCTGGAACGCAGCGCGTGATCGGCTCTGGCAGATAGACCTGTGGCGCAAGCGGGGTCTGGGCCTTCTGGCCGCCGATTTCGGCCCCGGATATCTGGAGCAGGATCGTGCGGCGCGCCTGTTTCTCTATCATGGCGACATGGAGCCGGAATGGGCCGCCTACGGACCAGATTCGGAGGCGATCTGCACCGCGTTCGTAGCGGGGATCAATGCCCGCATTGCCCAAATCGAAGCTGGCGAGGCCCCCCAACCCCAAGAGTTCGGGCTGTTAGGCACGCGCCCGGCCCGCTGGCGGCCCGAGGACGTAGTGCGCATCCGCAGCCATTGCCTGACCCGCAACGGCCTGTCCGAAGTCATCCGTGCCCATGTCGTCTCAAAAGGTGGCGACCGGCTTGATGCCCTGCGCCGTAAGATTGAGCCCAAGGTCTCCCCAACCCACGCCGAAGATCTCGACATCTCCAACATCCCACTGTCGGTGCTGGACACCTTCGCGCTGGCCACAGCGCCCGTCACCTTCAGCCACGAGCGACTTGCCGCCACCCTCGCCGAGGCCGGTCGCTGGCGCAAGGTGACTCCGCTCGGCGATGTCCTGCGGGCCGGTGACTCGGAAGGTTCAAACAACTGGGCAATCTCTGGTGCGCTGACCGCAACGGGGCGGCCCATCATGGCCTCGGATCCGCACCGTGCCCATGCGCTGCCATCACTGCGCTACATGGTGCATCTGACCATGCCCGGGCTCGACGTTATCGGGATGGGCGAACCCAGCGTGCCGGGGATTTCGCTGGGGCATAACGAGCACTTTGCCTATTCGCTGACGATCTTTGGCGGCGATCAGGAGGACGTCTACGTCTACGAGACGGATCCCGCCGCGCCGAACCGCTACCGCTATGGTGCAGGCTGGGAAGAGATGCGCGAGCAGGTCGAGCATTTCGAGGTCCGTGGTCACGAGCCGATTGCGCTGACCCTGCGATATACCCAGCATGGCCCGGTGATTGCCGAAGAGCCGGGCAGCGGGCGTGCCTACGCGCTGCGCACCGTGTGGTCCGAGCCGGGCATGGCGCCCTATATGGCCAGCCTCAAGGTCATGCAGGCGCGGGACTATGCGGGCTATGTGAAGGCCCTGGAGAACTGGGGCACGCCTTCAGTCAACCATGTCTTTGCAGGCATCGACGGAACCATCGCCTGGCATCCCTCGGGTGCCGTGCCGATCCGGCCGAATTGGAACGGACTGCTGCCTGTGCCGGGTGACGGACGCTACGAGTGGGCCGGATTCCTCGCCCCAGGCGAGCAACCCGTTGAGGTAAATCCGGAATGCGGTTTCATCGCAACCGCGAACGAGATGAATCTGCCCGAGGGCTGGCAGGAGACCGGAGCCGCGATCGGTTTCGAGTGGCTCGACCGGAGCCGGTCCGATCGGATCCACGCGGTTCTTGGTGAATCAAAAGGTCACGATCTGGATGGCTCCTGCCGGTTACAAAACGACGTTCATTCCGAGATCGCCAAGCGGATCTGCACGGTTCTGGCCGAACTTCCCGCCATGGAGGGTGAGGCCGAGAAGGCCCGTGTCCTTCTATCCGGCTGGAATGGCTGGGCCTCCGTCGACAGCGCGCAGGCCGCCCTGTTCGAATTCTGGCTTACCCGTTACCTGAAGCCTCAACTCGGCAAGGCCTTTGGCGCGGACGAGGCGGTCCATTCGCTGCTGATGCCTTATGATGTTCAAAGCATTGCGGAGGTGATCGAAGCACCGCAGCACTGGTTTGATGCCGACCCTACGGCGCAGCGTGATGCACTGCTCGCAGGCACGCTGGCGGCTGCCTGGGAAGGGCTCTCGGCGCAGCTCGGGCCGGACAGCGCAGGCTGGAAGTGGGGAGATCTGCACGCGCTGACGCTGGTGCATCCGCTGGCGCGGTTGTTCCCGGATCAAGCCGAACGGCTCTCGATTCCGCGACTCCCCGTCGGCGGTGGCGGTTCGAGCCCGAACTATGCCCCCTACCGCGCCGGCGATTTCGGCATCATCACCGGCCCCTCTTTACGGCTCGTGATGGATGTGGGGGCGTGGGACAACAGCCGGTTCGTCACTCTGCCGGGTCAGTCGGGCGATCCGGCCTCGCTGCATTTCCGCGACATGGCCGAAGACTGGCGTAGGGGCGCTTACCACCCGCTGCGCTTTTCGCGCGATGCGATCGACGAGGGGACGGAGGCCGTGCTGCGTCTATTTCCGGCACGCTGATCGCGTGCCGGTCAGCTCCTCGAGGCCCTCAGCCCGATAGGGCCCGGGTCGCCTCGAGAAGCAGGGGCGAGAACTTGCGCCGGAATCTCTGTTCGTCCCACTCGGCGAGAGATCCGGCAATGTGAATAGCACCTGCTGGTCTGCCTTGCTGATCCAGCACTGCGGCCCCGATCACGACCTCGCCCAAAAGGCTCTCCTCTAGGGCGCAGGCATAGCCTGCCTCGCGCGCTTCCGCGATGCGCGCCATGATCTGATCAGGATCCGTCAGGGTCCGGGGAGTGATGGGCTTGCGGTCGGAGGTCTCGATGATCAGCCGGGCCTCTTCTTCGGGCAGATGGCTCAGACAGGCCCGGCCACCTGAGGACGCGAAGGAGGGGATCCTGCGCCCGATCAACGTGGCGAAGAAGGTCTCGCGTTTGCTCTGCATGCGGAGCGCATACAGCGTCGTGTGCCGATCGAAGAGGCTGAAATCCACCCGCTCTCCGGTCACCTTGCGCAGGTTCGACAGAACCGGCGTGACCTGCGCGATCAGGGGATTGCTGCGCAAATAATCGAAGCTGCGGTCGAGCAGACGGCGCCCCGGAACGATGCCGCCGCTCTGTGAATCGCGCTCCATGTAGCCCAGGCACTGCAGCGTGTAGGCAATGCGCTGGACCGCGCTTTTGTCGAGCCCTGACAGCTGTGCCAGCTCACGCAGCGAGGGCGGCCTCGGCACGTTTGCAAGGGCCTCCAGCACCTGGAAGGTTCGCGCAACGGATTGAAGATAAAGCCTGTCGTCGATTTCGGGCGACGGTTTGGGGGCTGGGGGGCTGTCGTTCAAGAATGGCTCCTCGAGCTGGAAGTCGCAGTTGGGCTGAAACCTATTGACGGCAAACGGCCGAATGCTAGGATGGCCATAATACAAACCGGACGAATTGTATACCAATACGATGGTTGCGGCAAGCAAGAACACTAATCCGCAGATCATGAGAGGGATGAAGAGTTGATGGCCTCCACCAGACCCGCCAGCGACGCGGCTGTCACGACCGCGCTCCGGTCATGAAGCTGTTGCGCGCGATCGCGCTCCGCGCGGGAAAGTCTGTCGGCGTCATTCTCGCCATCGTGGCGCTGAATTTCCTTCTGATCCGTCTGGCGCCTGGCGACCCGGCCTCGGTCATGGCCGGTCAGGCCGGCGTCGCGGACGAGATTTTCATGAAGCAGCTGCGCGAACAGTTCGGGCTGAATGAGCCAGTCTGGCGGCAGTTCATCTTCTACGTCGGGAACGTCCTGCAGGGCGATCTGGGCTATTCCTATCGTCAGGGCATGTCGGTCGCGAACCTGATCGCAGAGCGCCTGCCGGCTACACTCCTGCTGACCGGCAGCGCTTTCATCTTCGCGCTTCTGGCCGGAATCGTGCTCGGGTCCATCGCGGCCGCGAAGGCAGGCAAGATGCCGGATCTGGTGGTGTCGATCCTGTCGCTGGTCTTCTATGCCACTCCACTTTTCTGGATCGGCATGATGTCCATCCTGCTCTTCTCAGTCTGGCTGGGCTGGTTTCCTGCTTTCGGCATGATCACCGTGGGAGCCAATCTGCAGGGTTGGGACTATGTCCTCGATGTCGCGCATCATCTGGTGCTGCCGGCCTTCACGTTGGGACTGTTCTACATGACGGTCTACAGCAGGATGACCCGCGCCTCGATGCTGGAAGTGCGCGACATGGACTTCGTGCGCACAGCTCGGGCCAAAGGACTTGCGCCAAACATCATCCTGCGCCGCCACATGCTGCGCAACGCAATCCTCCCGGTGATCACGTTGGCGGGGATCCAAGCCGGCCAGCTCGTGGGCGGCGCGATCCTGACCGAGACGGTGTTCAGCTGGCCGGGCATCGGGCGCCTTGCCTTCGATGCGCTGGTGCAACGTGACTATCAGGTGCTGATGGGCGTCTTCCTGATCACCTCGATCATGGTCGTCCTGTTCAATATTCTGACCGACCTGCTTTATCGCGTGGTCGATCCTCGGATCGGAGCCAGCGCATGAACCAGTCGCTGAAGCAGTTCCTGTGTAATCCCAAGGCCCTCATCGGGTTGACAATTCTGCTGCTCGCCGTGCTCGCAGCCATTTTCGCGCCGCTGATTGCACCGGGCGATCCGTGGAAGATGGCGAGCCGTCCCTTCCTGCCCCCGATGCAGGACGCGCGCTTTCTCTTCGGCACCGACATGATGGGACGGGACATCATGACGGGACTGATCCATGGGGCGCGGGTCTCGATCCTTGTCGGACTGACCTCCACACTGGTGGCGCTGATCTTCGGGCTTCTCTTCGGCATGCTCGCAGGCTTTTATGGCGGCTGGATCGACGACGCGCTGATGCGTATCACCGAGTTCTTCCAGACCATCCCGACATTCGTTTTCGCACTACTGCTCGTGGCCATCCTGTCGCCTTCGATTCTGTCGATCACGCTTGCCATCGGCATCGTCAGTTGGCCGCCGGTCGCGCGTCTGGTGCGGTCCGAGTTCGCCAGCCTGCGCAACCGCGAATTCGTGCGCGCCGCAGAGGTGTTGGGCCAGAGCAACTGGCAGATCATCTGGGGGCAAATCCTGCCCAACACGCTCTCGCCGGTGATCGCCATGGCCTCGCTCATGGTGGCCTCGGCGATTCTGACCGAAGCCGCAATCAGCTTCCTTGGCCTGGGTGACCCCAACCGCATGAGCTGGGGCTTCATGATCGGTGCCGCCCGCACCGTGCTGCGCCAGGCCTGGTGGATGAGCTTCTTCCCCGGAATGGTGATTCTGCTTGTGGTCTTGGCCCTGAACCTTGTCGGCGATGCGCTCAACGACGTGCTGAATCCGCGCCTTTCCAGAAAGGGCCGCCAATGACCGGGCATCTGCTTGAAATCAGCGGCCTGACGGTGGCTCTGCCCTCCTCGGGGGATCGCAGTCACGCGGTGCACAATGTCTCGGTCACCCTCGACCGGGGCGAGATCCTGTGCATCGTTGGTGAATCCGGCTCGGGCAAGTCGGTCACCGCGAACACCATCATGGGGCTTCTGCCGCCCGACAGCCTGAAGGTGCAGTCGGGGCGGATCCTCTTTGACGGGCAGGATCTGCTGACCTTGCCCGAACCCGCCCTTCGCAAGCTGCGCGGGGCGCGCATTGCGATGATCTTTCAGGAACCCATGACCTCGCTCAACCCGGTCATGAAGATCGGCCGGCAGATTGCCGAGGTGATGGAGGCCCATGGCGTGCCCGCTGCGGAGCACCGGACCAAGGTGCTCGCGCTTCTCGAAGCAGTGGGCTTGCCCGACCCCGAGAACCTGATCGACCGGTACCCGTTCCGCCTGTCGGGCGGGCAGCGACAGCGCGTCATGATCGCTATGGCGCTGGCGCTGGAGCCCGATATCCTGATCGCCGACGAGCCGACCACCGCCCTCGACGTGACCACCCAGGCGCAGATCCTGTCGCTGATCCACCATCTGCAGCGCAGCCGCGGCATGGGAGTGATGTTCATCACCCACGACTTCGGCGTCGTTGCAGATATCGCCGACAACGTGGTCGTGATGCGCAAGGGCGAGATCGTCCAGCAGGGACCGGCCAAGAGGATCCTGAGCCATCCCGAGCATCCCTATACCAAGGCTCTGGTCGCCGCCGTGCCGCGCTTTCGCGAGGAGCCCGCGCCCGAGACCGTCGAAAAGCCGGTGCTTCAGGTCGAGGGGCTCCGCAAGGTCTATCACACCCAAGGTGGCTTCTTCTCGCCCACGCGCGAGTTCGTGGCGGTGGATAATGTCTCCTTCACTATCGCAAGGGGGGAGACGCTTGGGCTCGTCGGCGAATCCGGATCGGGCAAGTCCACGATCGGGCAGTGCCTCATGCGGCTGTTCCCGGTCGATGGAGGGCGCATCCTCTTTGGGGGCAAGGATATCGCCCATGTTAAGGGCGAGGAACTCAAAGCCTACCGCGCCAAGGCGCAGATCATCTTCCAAGACCCCTTCGCGTCCCTCAACCCACGCCACACGGTAGGTCGTTCGATCATGACCGGGCCGCTTGCGCAGGGTGTAGATCCGGCGATCGCCAAGGCGCGAATGGACCGGCTGCTGGCCCGCGTGGGGCTCGAGCCCGCTGCCGCCGCGCGCTATCCGCACGAGTTCTCAGGTGGACAGCGCCAGCGGATCGGCATCGCGCGGGCACTTGCAGTCGAACCTGATCTGCTGATCGCCGACGAAGCGGTCTCGGCGCTGGACGTCTCGGTGCAGGCGCAGGTGCTCGACTTGCTACGCGAGATCCGTGACGAGATGCATTTGGCGATGCTCTTCATCACGCATGACTTGCGCGTCGCCTCTCAGATCTGCGATCGCGCCATCGTTCTGCATCGCGGCAAGATCGTCGAGGAAGGCGAAGTCTCCGCCGTCTTCGGCAACCCGCAAGCCGCCTATACCCGTAGCCTGATCGATGCCGTGCCAGGGCGTCACTGGCATGAACCAGCATAAAGACCAAATCGAACAGAGAGGACCGATCCATGACCCAGTTCCAACCGACACGCCGGGCCCTGCTGAAAGCCGGCACCGCCGTGGGGGTGATGGCCTCCTTCCTGCCTCAGATGGCCTGGGGCCAGGCGGGCGGCCGCAATGCGATGAACATCATCTGCAATCCTGAGCCCGCGACGCTCTTCATCGGACTCGAGCAGAATGCCCAGGTTCAGCTGGTCTGCGGCAAGATGTACGAAGGTCTGCTGACCTATGATTTCGACTTCAAGCCGAAGCCGGGCCTGGCAAAAAGCTGGGAGATTTCGGATGACGGTCTCGTCTACACCTTCCATCTGGTTGAGAATGCCAAATGGCATGACGGAAAGCCCTTCACGGCCGAAGACGTCGTCTTCACCTGCAAGGATTTCCTCACGGAGATGCATGCCCGCGCCCGAGTGAACTTCGGCTATTGCAAAAGCATCGAAGCGCTTGACGCCCATACCGTGCGCTTCACCCTGCGCGAGCCTTTTGGCCCCTTCATTATGGCTTTCGAATTCTCGTCGGCTCCGATGATCCCCGCCCATCTCTACAAGGGCACCAACTTCCGTACCAATCCGGCCAACAATACCCCGATCGGCACGGGCCCGTTCAAGCTCGCCGAATGGCGCCGCGGCTCGTTCATCCGGCTGGAGAAAAACCCCGATTACCATGGCCAGGGTGAGCCGCATCTCGACGAGCTGATCTTCCACATCCTGCCCGACGGTGCCTCGCGCGCGGTGGCGCTGGAGCAGGGCACGGCGGACCTGTCGAGCTCCTTCGATATCGAAATGTTCGATGTGAAGCGCATTGCGAGCCTGCCCCATCTGGCCCTTGAGACCAAGGGCTATGAACTGATGGCGCCGGTCGCCCGGATCGAGTTCAACACCCGCGTCGCGCCCTTCAACGACGTGCGCTTCCGCCAAGCGATCTGCTACGCGCTGGACAAGCAGCTCTTCACGGACATGATCTTCTTCGGCCTGGGCAAGCCTGCGACGGGGCCGGTGAGCTATCGCACCCGCTTCTACGAGCCGGATGTAAAGGCTTACGATTACAATCTCGACAAGGCGAAAGCTCTGCTGGACGAGATGGGTCTGAAACCGGGCGCGGACGGCGTGCGCCGCACCGTCAAATTCATGCGCCTGCCGTGGGGAGAGACCTGGGCGCGCTTTGCCGAACTGGTGCAGCAGCAGCTCGCGCTGATCGGCATTCGTGTCGAGATCGAGCCGTCGGATCCGGCCTCCTGGACACAGCGCTATGGCAACTGGGACTTCGAGATGACCTCGAACTATCCCTATCAGTATGGCGATCCGGCTCTGGGCGTCGCTCGGTTCTTCCTGTCCAGCAATATCAAGCAGGGCCTCGCCTATTCGAACTGCACCGGCTACTCGAACCCCGAGGTCGACGAGGCCTTTGCGGCGGGTGCGCGCAGCGTGGCCGACAAGGATCGCCAGGCTGCCTATTCGAAGGTCCAGAAAATCCTCGTCGAGGAAGTGCCGATGGCCTGGCTCGTCGAGGTGGACTTCCCGACGATCTACAATCCGAAGTTCAAGAATATCACCTCGACCGCAATCGGCGTGAACGAAACGTTCCGCTCGGTTCGCAAGGCCGCTTGATGATGGCCGGGCTGGCCGCCAGGCCAGCCCGGTTCGATATTGCGGCGGTCCTGCGAGGTACCTTGCCGCATTGCCGGGAGAGAGCGCCATGAACTGGCCAAATGGGGCGCGATGCGCCGTCATGCTGACTTTCGACTTCGACGCTGAGACGCTATGGCTCGCCCGCGACCCAGAAAATGCCCGCCGCCCTGGCGTCCTGTCTATGGGGACCTACGGAGCCCAGCGCGGTGTACCGGAAATCCTCAAGCTTCTCGGCGAATACAATCTGCCTGCGACCTTCTTCACGCCCGGTTGGACCATCGAGAAGTATCAGGACCGCATCCACGCGATCCTCGAAGGCGGGCACGAGATCGCGCATCACGGCTATCTGCATGAGCGCGTCGACCCCGACAAGCCGGATGCCGAACGCGAGTCCATCCTGCGCGGCCTTGAATCCTTTGACAAAGTGATAGGAAAGCGCCCGACCGGTTACCGTTCGCCGGCAGGCGAAACCACGCCTACCCTGATGGGGCTGCTGCACGAGCAGGGAATCCTATACGACAGCTCGCTCATGGCAGACGTCGTGCCTTATCGCCATACGCTGGCGGACGGCAAGGCCGGACCGCTCGAACTGCCGTGGCACTGGGGATGCGACGACGCGCCCTACATGATGTTCGCGTTGCAGGCTTGGCGACCGCAGTTCACCAATCAGCAGGTGTTCGAGAACTGGCGCGACGAGTTTGACACGATTCATGAATGGAACGGTCTCTTCAATCTCGTAATGCATCCTCAGTTCATCGGGCGGCCGATGCGCCTGCCGTTGCTGCGCAGGATCATCGAGCACATCCGGTCGAAGCCCGGCGTATGGTTCGCTACAGGCCATCAAGTGGCCTCGGAATGGGCCGCAAGAAATGAATGATCTGCTTCTCGGTGGTCAAACCGCCGTTGTGACCGGTGCCGGTTCTGGCCTGGGACGCGCCTCGGCCTACGCGCTTGCCCAAGCTGGAGCCAGATTGGTGCTCCTTGACCGTGATGCGGCGGCCCTTGGTGAGATTTCCAAGGACCTCGGTTCAGCCGCCGCATGCCATGTGGTGGATGTCACCGATGCATCGGCAGTGGACACCGCCTTCGCGGATATCCCTGTCTGCGACATTCTGGTGAACAGCGCCGGAATCGAGGGGCCGCGAGGCGGTCTGGAGATCTGTGCTCCCGCCGACCTGCGCAGGGTGATGGACATCAACCTGTTCGGCGGGTTGAACTGCATTCAGGCTGCAGTGCCGAAGATGAAGGCGGCAGGCAAAGGGGCCATCGTCAATATCGCCTCGACGGCCGGTCTGGTGGGATCCGCCCGGCTCGGAGCCTATGGCGTCTCCAAGGCGGCAGTCGTGTCGATGACGCGGTCGCTCGCGATCTCGCTGGCCCCGTCCGGAATCCGCGTGAACGCGGTTTGCCCGGGATCCATCGATAGCCCGATGTTCGACCGCACGCTCGATGCCGCCAGCGCCGAGGCCGACCGTGCTCATATGATCTCGATCCATCCGCTCGGTCGGCTCGGCCAGCCGGAGGAAGTGGCGCAGGCGGTGGTCTATCTGGCGTCACCGGCCTCTTCCTATTGCACAGGGGTCATGCTGCCGGTCGATGGCGGGAGGCTCGCATGAGCAGACCTGTTGCAATCGTCACCGGTGCTGCAGGCGGGATCGGCGCCGCGACGGTCGCGCGGCTTATGGCCGACGGGCTTCGTGTCTGCGCCGTTGACCGCGCCGAGGGGGAAGCGCCAGGGCATGAGAACCGGCTGGATCTGACCGAAGATCTGGCCGATCCATCAGCGCCCGCGCGCATCGTGCAGGCCACCCTTGACCGGTTTGGCCAGATCGACGTTCTGGTCAATAATGCCGGGGTGGGCGGCGCGCGCGCCGTGCACGAAACCGACGACGCCGGCTGGTCGCGTATCATCGAGATCAACCTCACCGGATCCTTCCGGATGTCACGGGCGGTGCTTCCTGACATGCTTTCGCGCGGCTCCGGCTCGATCATCAATGTCGCGTCGATGTTCGGCCTGATAGGCTGGCGCAACAACGCGGCCTATGCCGCCTCGAAGGCTGGGATCGACGGGCTGACCCGGCAGATGACCGCGGACTACGCCGCTAAGGGAGTCCGAGTGAACGCGGTCGCCCCAGGCCTGATTCTTACAGCCATGACCGAGCGTTTGTTGACCGATCAGGTCTATCGCGAACTGATCCTGCAAGGCACCCCGGTTGGACGAGCCGGAAAGGTTGGCGATGTCGCCAATCTGATCGCCTTCCTTGCTTCGGATCAAGCAGCCTTCATTTGCGGCCAGACCATCGCGATCGATGGCGGCTGGACGGCTGCGCGCGTGCGCAACAACAATTGAAACATTGGTCCTCTGGGGCCAAGGAGACTACATGACCACGACCCTGTTCTCACCGCTCCGGCTGGGCAAGCTGGAGTTGCACAATCGTATCGTCATCTCGCCGATGTGCCAGTACAGTGCGGAGGCTGGCCGTGCTACCGATTGGCATCGCCTGCATTGGGGCAGCTATGCTCTTTCGGGTGCAGGTCTGATGATGGTCGAGGCTACGGGTGTTTCGCCTGAAGGCCGCATCACGCCGGGTTGCGTCGGCCTCTGGGATGACGAAACCGAAGCCGCCATGGCTTCAGCACTGGCTTTCGCGCGGCAGTTCTCCGACATGCCTTTTGGCTTGCAACTCGGCCATGCCGGGCGCAAGGCCTCGACCGCGCGCCCCTGGCATGGTGGTCATGTCGCGCCAGAGGCGGGCGGCTGGCAAGTGGTCGGTCCTTCGGCCATTCCCTTCGCCGAAGGATGGCAGACCCCACTAGCGCTGGACGAGACTGGTATAGAAAAGGTCATTGCGGATTACTCCGCAGCCGCGAAGCGGGCGCTGCGCCTTGGTTTCGATACGATCGAGATCCACGGCGCCCATGGCTACCTGCTGTCAAGCTTCCTGTCGCCGATCGCGAACCGACGTGAGGATGCATGGGGCGGCTCGCTGGAAAACCGGATGCGCTTGCCGCTGGCCGTGTTCGATGCTGTCCGCTCAGCTTGTCCGTCGGATTTTCCGGTCGGCATGCGTCTGAACGGCACGGATTGGCTCGAGGGCGGTATCGTGCCGGACGAGGCCGTGGCCCTTGCTCACGCCCTGCGCGACCATGGGTGCGACTATGTCGATATCTCGAGCGGTGGCAACGGCATGGCGAAGATCCCGGTCGGGCCCGCCTATCAGCTACCCTTCGCATCTCGGATCAAGCGCGAGGTCGGTATTCCGGTGCTCACGGTAGGCATGATCCGCTCGCCGCTTCATGCAGAGGCGATCATCGCGACGGGCGACGCTGACGCTGTTGCGCTAGGGCGAGTAGCGTTGAACAATCCACGGTGGCCCTGGCATGCAGCAGAGGAACTTGGGGTCAAGCTTGACGTCGTTGCGCCCTACCGCTTCGGTGCGACCAACCAGTATCGCCCGACCTTCGGGCGCTAGCTGGCACCACAATACTACTGAACCGAGCTCATCAGAAAATCTGTAATGGCTTGATAGAGGGGCAGGGTTGTCGGATCGTTGGCGGCATTCCCTGCTTCTGGATGCGAGGCGAACCTGGCAATCACCGTACGGGCAGTCGGGTCGATATAGAGAGACTGGCCGTACACGCCGCGTGCCATGAACGCACCATTCTTGTTGTGAGTTACCCACCACATGCTGCGGTAGCTCCATCCGGAGAGCTGAGAGTACCCGGCCTGTGCAAAGGCGCTCCTGCTGCCGCCGCGCTTGATGCTGTTCACTGCTGCTTCCGGTACGATCCGGGTACCGTCGATCATGCCGTCATCGAGGAGTAGGTGCCCGACGCGTGCGAGATCCCGGAGGCCTGTATTGAAGCCGCCTCCGGCAAATGGTGTGCCGATGGAATCGACCGTGAAATAGGCTTCCAGATCAGCGCCGATCCGGCTCCAGAGCCGCTCCGCCAGCAAATCGCTGACTGGCCGGCCGGTCACCCGGCTGAGGATCCATCCCATGGCGTCGGTATTCACAGTCCTGTAGCCAAAAGCAGCACCGTGAGGACCGCTTCGGCGGACTGTGGTCAGGTATTCATAATAGGTGCGGGGGCCCGAGTAATCGTCCGGCTTCGGCAGCGGGTTGCCTGCCATCGCGTGGCGCCACACATCGGCTGCGGGGTCGTTATAATTTTCGCTGAACTCAAGACCCGTGGTCATATCGAGGACCTGTCGGATCGTGGCATCTCCAAAGGCACTTGATGCAAGCTCGGGAACATAGGAGTCGACCCGGCGGTTTTCGTCGAGCGTGCCTTCAGCGATAAGGATTTCCGAAAGCAGGCCGATGAGCGATTTTGTGACCGACATTGCCGCGTGCCTGTTCTGCTCCGACAGGCATCCGGCATAGCGTTCATAGACGACTCGTCCTTCGTGCAGGATGATAATCCCGTCGGTGAAGTTCCTGTCGAACGCTTCCATGAACGTCATCGGCTCTGACGCGCCCAGCGGAGTGAAGCGAAGGCTCTCAATATCAGCCCGCTCCGCCCTCTCGAGCGGACGTGGCGGTCCTAGGCCGCGCGAGACCGGTATCGTCGGCTCCAGCTGCTGAAAGTGGCAGACGGTCCAGCGCCACTGCGGGAAGGACCGATAGGTGCCATCAGCAAAACGGATAATCCGGTCCGGAGCCGGTGGAGAGCCCTGCATCCAGCCCAGAGTAACCGGATCGGACGCCTTGGCTGTCCAGCCCGGCTGGGCCAGCGTGTGCGCTGGACCGCTCATGGCGACTGCCAAAATGAGGGCGAACAGGCGCCGCTTACACTTTGGGAGAAACATTGCCGCCCGTCCTCCATGCTGCACCCTCGGAGCCGCGTCAGTGTGGCCAGGATCGCATGGCACTATGGCCCCAATACGGGTGCCTTAAGATGCCCAAAGTTTGGGAGCAAATTCTCTGACTGACCTGACAATTTCAGGAGCCGCAGCCTGAGGTACGCCCCGTGAAGGAGCTTTGGCATGTATGATCCCAAGCAATTCCGCCTTGATGATGAAGTGGCTCTTGTCACAGGAGCAGGTGCCGGTATCGGGCGGGCCATCGCTCAGGTCTTTGCCGAGGCTGGCGCGGCTGTGATGGTCAGCGACCTCAAGGCAGAGACGGCCGAAAAGGTAGCTGCCGAGATCACGCGCGCCGGCGGCCGGGCGGTTGGGATCGGCTGCAACGTCACTCAGGACGCGGACCTGCAATCCGCGATGCAGGCTGTCACCGACAACTTTGGGGGGCCCACAATTCTCGTCAACAACGCCGGTGGCGGCGGTCCCAAGCCCTTCGACATGCCGATGGCAGATTTCCGCTGGGCATTTGAGCTCAATCTATTTTCAGTTTTCCGTCTGTCGCAACTGGCCGCACCGCATATGGCCGGGAAGGGCCGCGGCGCAATCCTCAACGTCTCATCCATGGCAGGCGAGAACAAGAATGTGCGGATGGCGTCTTACGGTTCATCCAAGGCGGCGGTGAATCACCTGACACGAAACATGGCCTTCGACCTCGGCCCACAGGGTATTCGCGTCAACGCCATCGCGCCCGGTGCGATCCGCACGGACGCCCTGGCAAGCGTACTGACGCCCGAAGCCGAGAAGGCGATGCTGCGTCACACCCCGCTTGGGCGCCTGGGGCAGCCTGAGGATATCGCCAATGCTGCCCTGTTTCTCTGTTCGCCAGCAGCGTCCTGGATCAGTGGCCAGGTTCTCACCGTCTCAGGTGGGGGCGTCCAGGAGCTGGACTGACATATCGGAAGACGCGGTAAGACCTCTTGCGGCGAACCATAAATTTCGGTTCTGACGTCCAAAGGTGGCATGCGGCGAACACTCGTGCCGAGCCAGTGATCTCTCAAGGACGGCGCGAAGGCAATTCGTAGGATGAAAAGCTAGAGTGGACGGCCGTTCCCCGAAAGGATCTGTGCCGCGCCACGAAGCGCGACCCGGAATGCTTCATCGTAGTTCACGCCTGTAACCTGCCACTGAGCAGTACCTGCTGGTTCGTGAAGGCGCCATTTCGCAATCCAGCCCTGCGCCTCATCGCTGAAAATCATACTGCCCGTGACAACACGATCGACCCCCAGCGTGCTCGCGAGTTCTTCGGCCTCTTTAAAAGTCAATGCGGCGGTTGGGTCGATAGGGGCATTGTTGCTTGCAATGCCTGTCAGCCGTGGAAGCGCTACCGGAACACCGATCCGGTCAGACGCAGCTTGCAGCGCCTCACGCTGATTCTCGCCGCGAGGCTCGCTCTGCGTGAGGATGTAGGATGCTTCTCCGAAACGGACAAAGACAATCATTGCGATTTTTGGACGCTCGGCTGTCCAGGGCCGACTACCGAGCGATTGCAAAGCGCCATCGATCTGACTTGGTTCGAATTCGACGGTCAGATCATGGGGGCGGTCGCGAGTGCCTTGTTCATCATGGATAGGGCGGCCTTCGAGCCGGTCTCGATAGCGAAGGCTCTTGACGAAAGTCGCAGCATGCTCTGCCATAGCCGCTGCGCTTCCATTGGTGGCGAGACGAGGGTCGCCTGATGCTTTAACCAATACGTCGATAAAGCATTTTGCCAGTGCGGCTGGCCGGTGTTCCTCTGAAGTCCCGGTCGTGATGGTCTTTCCGACATAGATATTCGGAACAATCTCAGCTGCGTTGGAAAGCTCGCCTTTCAAGCCGAGCATGAGAAGCACAAGCAAGCCGGCCGGGGCAGCGCGCATTTTTCTCCTCCAAAGAAGAAAGCGATGTCAGGTCTCTTCGGTGGCGACAAAGGTTCTCTTCTGGCGAAGACGTCGACTCTTTTGGCGGTTCCCACACACGGCCATATCGCACCAGCGTCGGCTGTTGTTCTTCGTAAGGTCGAAAAACAGCCACCCGCAATGCTCCCCTCCGCACTTTTTCAAGCGAGATAGGTCGCCCTCTCTGAGCAGCCCTGCCGCCGACAGGGCGATGGGCCCTAAGATAGTTTGTGCCGTCGGTGGATCGACAGGCCACTGCCACCGAAACCCTCGATCGTCAGGAACCAGGTCTGCTCCTGCAACGGCCCGTGCACAGGCTGTGCTAATGGTTTGAAGATCCGCTTTCGATGGCGTTGAGCCGGCCGCGATGGCGGCACCAATGCGATGAATGGCTTCGCGGAGCGTGACCGTTTGCGCCAGGAGATCGGTAAAATCTGGATCGTCCTGTCCGATCAGTACTCGCACCTGGTCCGCAGTTTTCCGGTCGAGAATGCCCGCATGTTCAGACCAGTCCACCACATGTCTTGGCTCGCGGAGATGATCGAGATGTTTCGGTCCGCCCCTGCCACTCGAGGTGTTGGCAAAATCGAGCGCGAGCGCATCGCCAATAAGGTGAAGAGAACCGGCTCGCGAAGGGGTGTCTGTGAACACTCTCGGCATGGTGAAAACCGGAGACGGCTTCTAAAGGATGCTCCACGAAATCACGTAAACTCGGTTGCGTCAACCATCTAACCATGTTTTGCTGGTGACGTGGCAGGTGAGCAGTTGCGGGCAGGGCATTTAGATGGGAACAGAGGCCAGCGTTACTGATTTTATTGAGAAAATCGAGCATCCGCTCAAGGCTGAGATCGGCATGGTGCGGTCCATAATCATGTCCTCGCACCCAGAGATCAACGAAACCATCCGATGGGGCGGCCCTAGCTTTGAACACGTGGAGCCTCTCGTATCGATCAATCCTCGGGTCAAGGATTGTGTCGCCTGGATATTTCACAGCCCCGGCAACTTGGTTGAGCAGTTTCCGATGCTCGAGCCAGGACCAAAGGGGAGGGCGTATCTCAAGTTACGATCTATGCAGGATGTTAGGCAGGCTGAGTCCCAGCTGAGCAATCTGATGCAACGATTGGTTTCCTGCGGAAAATAAGGACGTCATTCGACAGGCAATGACTCTGCGACGGTTGCAGCGGTTGCAACGGTTGCGAGATAGACTTGGCTGGGGCAGTCGGCATGTCGACTCGTGCAATCCGACATTCGCAGGCGAGCCCTATGCTCAGGATAGGATGGATCCTGACGTGTCTCATGCGCTCTCGCTGGGTGGCAACCACCTATCCGATTGTCAGGGCAGTACGCGAGCCCCGTTTGCGGTTTCGCTTGCAACAGCTCAGCTTATCTACGTGAGAGCAGCGACAATATGTTCCCTATTTGTTCTTGTGGATCGGCTCCCCTATCTCTAGGATGGGGCACCCTTCACGAAGCACGAGATTTGCGATGAGCATGGATAAGGCCAAGGCAATAGAGACTGCCGTCAGCCAGATTGAACGAGCCTTTGGCAAAGGCGCCATCATGCGCCTCGGTGGCGATCAGGTCATCGAAGTGGAGACGGTCTCGACTGGGTCGATCGGCTTGGATATTGCGCTCGGGGTCGGCGGCCTGCCGCGGGGACGCATCGTCGAGATCTACGGGCCGGAATCTTCGGGCAAGACGACGCTCGCACTTCAGACAATTGCTGAGGCTCAGAAGAAGGGTGGTGTGTGCGGCTTTATCGATGCCGAGCATGCCCTGGATCCGGTCTATGCCCGCAAGCTCGGGGTCAATCTGGACGACCTGCTGATCTCCCAGCCCGACACGGGCGAGCAGGCCCTCGAGATTGCCGACACGCTCGTGCGCTCCGGCTCCGTGGACGTGCTGGTCATCGACTCGGTGGCGGCGCTGACCCCGAAGGCCGAGATCGAGGGCGAGATGGGTGAGAGCCGTCCCGGTCTCCAGGCCCGTCTCATGAGCCAGGCCCTGCGCAAGCTCACCGGTTCGATTAACCGCGCCAACACGATGGTGATCTTCATCAACCAGATCCGCATGAAGATCGGCGTCATGTACGGCTCGCCTGAGACGACGACGGGCGGCAATGCGCTCAAGTTCTATGCCTCCGTGCGCCTCGACATCCGCCGCGTCTCGACCCTCAAGGATCGCGATGAGCCGATCGGCAACTCGGTGCGCGTCAAGGTCGTCAAGAACAAGGTCGCGCCGCCCTTCAAGCAGGTCGAGTTCGACATCATGTTCGGCGAGGGCATCTCGAAGATGGGCGAATTGATCGATCTGGGAGTAAAGGCCAACGTGGTGGAGAAGTCCGGCGCCTGGTTCTCCTATGACAGCCAGCGCCTCGGCCAGGGCCGCGAGAACGCCAAGGCATTTCTGAAGGACAATCCTGAGATTGCTGCCGAGATCGAGAGTAAGATCCGCCAAAATGCCGGACTCTTGATCGCGGACCTGCAGGGCAATGACGATGTGAGTACATCGGAGGATGCTGCCTGAGGGGTCTCTCAAAAACAAATCTGAATGTTTCAGCGTCCCAGATAGGATCGCTTGTGTACGAAATAACAAGGCCGCCCTTATGTGGGCGGCCTTTTCGTTATATGAAAACCAACCTCACCATCCCCATCTAAGCTCTTGCCCGGCCCCTCTGCGACACATGACTTATGGCTTATCTGATCCGAAGGAGGCAGCCATGGATGATCGCAACCAGCAGCTGGAGGGAGACTGCCGGGTTCATGCTCATAAACTGGCAGGTCGATCCCGCGAAAGTGCCGGCCGTCGCATACGATAGGGTCAAGCGTGCCAAACCCGCCCAACCTCTTCCTTGGCGGGACCGAGGCCCTTGAATGCCAGACCAGGAGCATCTGTGGGTTGGGGCGCAGCAACTGAGACATGCGGCCCCGCCTCGAACCCACAAGACGCGATCGCGACGAACTCCCCGGCGCAGACGCTCCCTGTTCAGGCTGTGTCCGCTAGAAGACCCTGAAGGGTTTGTGGGCTCCTGCAATCAGGAGATTGCAGGCAAGCCTCGGAGGTTCGCTCCGATCCGCATCCCATTCGACTTCTGAGCTTTGGTCCCGAGTTTCAACCTCATGATTTCAGCCTGGAGGGCCTCGTTTTTCGTAATTTGCTCACGGTTGGCACGTGTCAGTTCCCGGATCTCGCCCTTTAACTCAAGGACCTCTGCTTTCAGCTCCTCACATTCGGCAGCGAGATTCGCCTCCTGCCTTGCCTGGGCCTGGATCTCGCGAATCTGCTGCTTCTGATTCCCGACCTTCTCTTGCTGTTTCCTGATCTGCTGCTCAGCTCTCGCGAGCAGTCTCTTCACTTCCCTCAACTGCTGTTCGAGGTCGTGGCATTCCGCTGGTCGTTGGGTTGTTCCTGCGCGGCTCACTGTCTGTTGACCTTCCTGTTCGAGATGAATGAGAACAAACATAGAACATTATGGAGGTCAAGGGACAGCAATCCCTTGGCGCGCTGCCTGGGCTTCCCCAGCGCCGCTACGAGTCTGGCAAGGTGTCCCGGGCGGGAAGGGCCTCATCCTGCCAGCTGCCCCATCAGACGATCAGGTTAAAAGGGCCTGGAACTGTTCCCGGCGGACTGCTGGAAACAGGCGCCTCGGCTACTCCGGGCTAAGCAAAAGCCTGTCCTCGTCGCCATCTTGGGATCGCGAGTGAATCTTCCTCGTGATTTTCACCTCCCCGAGCGCACATCAGAAGCCGTATCCAGGACTAAGGCTGGAGGGTGGATGGAACACGAAGAGGCTCGATGAAATATCATCCGAAGCCGCCGGGAATCAAGCGTGGCCTTCACGGCTCCGGTCAGGCGAACCGTTCCGGCTTCCGCAAACGGGAACGAGGCTTTTGAGCGCGAGTTACCTCACTGTCAGGAGGACGATGGCTCCTGCATGCCATGCGAACCTAATGGAGGAAACGATGACGCAGAGCGATGCTCCGGGTGTGATGACCGGGAAACCCTTGATCGAGAGTGACCGGGTTGAGGGCACCGCCGTCTATGATCCGCAGGGCAACCACCTCGGCTCAATCAAGCGGCTAATGATCGAGAAGATGAGCGGCAAAGTCACATACGCAGTGATGAGCTTTGGCGGCTTTCTGGGTATGGGAGAAGACGAGCACACGATTCCCTGGAGCAAGCTGACCTACGACACGAGCCTAGGAGGGTACCGTACTGACATTACTGAGGAGCAGCTTCGTGGCGCTCCTACATTCTATCGGGAGCGGAGTGACTACGACTGGACGGAACGGGAGCGTGAGCGGGAACTGCATGATTACTGGCGGGTGCCATATTACTGGGGCATCTGAGTTCGATTCCCGTCCCTGTCGAAGGCTGATGATGTCAGCCTTCTTCGCCTCTCCGCTCAGAAAAGACAGGAGTGGATTATATCCCGTGACTGCCTTTGGGCCCGGGCCCCAGGGTCGAGCGATCAGACGGAAGATCGGGCGGTAATGGTCGATGATCTTGATCTTGGCGAATTGCGGCGGGTCCCGCGGATCTCTTACTACTTCCGCTATCCGCTGCATCGTCATGATTTCCGCGAGCTGAAAACTGAGGGCGGGCTCCGGGGGCACTACGCGGCCAAGCCACTCTATGGCAGCCTTTTACCGAGTGGCCACGTCAACCGCTCCGCCGGATATAATGGCGATATCGTTGCGCTTTTCATTCCCATCGAAGCCCAAACGGTTCACGCGGCCTGCCTGACCTTCGCGCATATCGCTCCGGAGCGTATTGTATTGACAAGTAGCCGGCGCAACTGGCCGGCAATCCGCGAAGCGGCGGAGCGCAGCATCTGCATGATGCTCGATGGAGGAATGGATGTCTCTATATTGAGAGGAGCATTTTCAATTGGAGCGTCGGAGGTAAAATGACCCACAAATTCAATGTCGGCGATCATGTAAGTTGGAATTCCGAGGCGGGACGCGTGTCCGGGAGAATCGTCAAGGTCCATACCCGCGATTTCGATTACAAAGGATACACACATCACGCCTCGGAGGATGACCCTCAGTACGAGATCAAGAGCGACAGAACTAACCATATCGCTGCACATAAAGGCAGCGCGCTCGATCGCGCGTGAAGGCAACGTGTGACGCTGCCACTCTTTACCATCGGCCACTCCAACCGGAGCCTTGAGGAGCTTGTCGAGCTTTTGCAGGAGTTCCGGATTGAACATCTCGTGGACGTCAGAAAAGTCCCGATGTCGAGAGCCAATCCGCAGTTCAACAAGGATACGCTCCCGCACGCGCTAGCAGCCTACCAGATCTCTTATGAGCATATCCCGGAGCTGGGCGGTCTTCGCGGGAAAGCCAAAGCCATGCCTCTAGACGTCAACGGAATGTGGACGAACAAGAGCTTCCATAACTATGCCGACTATGCGCTGTCGGAGCCGTTTCAGGCAGGACTTAGACGTCTGATTGAGGAGGGGCATAGGCGGCGTTGCGCGATCATGTGTTCCGAGGCCGTATGGTGGCGGTGCCATCGTCGCCTTATAGCCGACAATCTGATAGCTCGGGACAATGCCGTGTTTCACATTATGGGAAAAGGCCGTTTGGAACCGGCTCGGCTTACACAGGGTGCTTTCGTTCGACCCGATCGAAGCGTTATTTATCCAGCTGGAAATAAACCGGGAAGCGGAGTTGCAACGCTTAGCTGAGGTTCAGCTCAAAGCCGTGCGCTTAGTATGCCAGCAATAATGGGGCCCCCCGATATTGGCGTCTTTCACAACTCAGTCGATGGGCCGATCTCAGACAGCTTAGAGACGATCTCTTCCTGGTGTCTTCTTCGAAGGCGTACTCATTGCAGTCAAAATTCACTTGAATTTTGAAGTCCATCGAAGGCGGCAGTCCAGTATAGCCAGAACACCTTCCGGTTCGATCGTTCAAACGGACGACCAGGGTAGGTATGGCCCCCTTTCTGAGAGCGAGTTTCGCATTTAGAACATGGGTATGATGGACCTCCATAAACAGATCGCTGATCTCGAAGCCGAAATCGAGGCGTTGTCTGAGGCTGCAACGCAATGCCGAAAGAGCATGATCGTGGCGAAGGTCGCGGTTGGAGCAGGTATTCTGCTGCTCGTGGGCCTCCTCTTCGGACTGTTCGGATCAGCGCCTATTGTGCTCGTGATCGGGATTGCCTCCACACTTGCTGGAGCAGGCTTTTATGGGTCGGGCCGGAGCACCCTCGAGCAGATCTCCGCGACTGCCCGAGCCTGCGAAGATCGCCGTGACAGGATCATCGATGAGTTGAACCTTCAGACGGTACAGGGTCCTTAGGAGCGCCCGAGGGGCTAGTTTAAGGAGGCTTGTGCGAGACTGAAGCTTGCACATGGTCACTTAAGGCGCCTCTCGAGCCTTGCGCAGCATTCTTGTGCCCATACTCAAGCGCTCTGGGAGATCGGTTCTCGGATATCAGGTCTCTGCAGACGAACGGTGGCTACCCATAGGTGTGGAGGCACCATGGGCTGCAGCCATTTCCATGTCATGAATTTCGGACATTTGCCTGTTCAGGAGGTCTGCTGCCCCTAGAAGCCCCGCGTCCGTCCCAAGGTGAGCCGATGCCAGGGAGGGTCTGAGAGCAGAAGGAAAGCGGGACAGTGCTTTCTCGAGCCGAGGGAGGAAGCCGTCCGCGAGACCTACGCCGCCGCCGATCACGATGACTTGCGGATCCAGGAGCGCCTGCAATCCCGGGAGTGCCAGGGCGAGATGGTTCACAGCTTCAGCGATGATGTGTTCGGCCCAATTCTCACCCGCCTCCATCGCGGAAAAAACGGCTTTGGCATCCGCTGCACGCCCGGCAGCTTGGGCAGCTGCCGCAATGGCAAATCCGGACGCCAGATCTTCCAAGCGGCAATAATGGCCCCCGGGAGCTGGCACCGGGATCTGGCCGACATGCCCGGCAAGGCCGCTCGATCCCTGCAGGAGCCGCCCAGCTACAACGACACCTCCGCCGATCCCGCTCGATACGGTCAGAAAGACAAGGTCCCGCCCGCGTCCGGCTCCAAAGCGATATTCGCCCCAAGCCGCCGCCTGAGCATCATTCAATGCCATAGCGGGGCAGGCAAAGAGATCAGCCAGGCGCGCCACGAGCGGAAAACCCGTGGGAACGGGCAGAGTCGCCGGATTGACGGCTGTCCAGCACCCGTCATGCACGAGGCCCGTCACGGCGGCAGCGACACCGGCATATTGACCATGCCAATCCCGTGCTGCCTCCGCGGCCGATCTCAGCCATGCCTCCGCTCCATCGGCAGGCGTTGTGCGAACCTGCCGCCGCTCGACAATTCGATTCTCCAGAACGAGCGCGACGGCGGTCTTACTGCCGCCGATATCGATCGCCAGGACGGGTTTCGGTGGGGCTGTTTCGACCGTGACAGCCTCGACGAACCACTGCGTGATATGCTCCGGACGGGTAATGGCGGAGCCTACCACCACCGCCGTTGCTCCTGCCCGCATGGCTGCGGCCGCCAGACGTGGCTCGTTGTAGCGGCCTTCGGCGAAAACCGGCGCGCCGAGCGCGCCGGATTCCCTCACCAGATTGATGTCCGGCATGCGGGGAGGCGGCCCCGCATGCGTATAGCCGGACATTGTCGTGCCAATGATAGCCACGCCGAGTGCGATGGCATTCCTTGCCTCGGAGATCGTCGCAATATCAGCCATCGCGATACGATTGAGCGCACGCACTTCATGGACCAGGGTCTGAATCGCGACGGGCCTGGGCCGGTCTGTAGCGTCAAATGCTATGATCGCGGCGCCAGCCTCGGATAGTGCCTTAATGTCCTCAATCCAAGGCGTGATCCGGATCGGCGTATCCGCAAGGTCACGCTTCACAAGCCCAATGACCGGAAGCGAAGAGACAGCAGTGATGGCAGCAACATTGGCCGCGCCTTCGATCCGAAGACCCCTGGCGCCAGCTGCCTGAGCCGCCAGTGCGAAGCGGACGACCGAGGCAGGGTCGTCGAACGGGCCTCCGGGGACGGGCTGGCATGAAACGATGAGGCCCCCTCTTAGCCTGTTGAGGAGTGCGGCGGTCGCCAGCTGCGAGTTCATGACCGGTTCCGGATTTTCGTGTCGTTGTCGGGGAGCGGGTTACATAAATGTAGCGTCAACGATCTGTACCTCGCGGCGCTCGGCATTGGCGCGGTAAGCGGCCTCGATACAGGCGACGACATGGCGTCCGTAAGCGCCGCTGACGGGGGAGGGGGTGTCATTAGCGATGCTCGCCGCCATGGCCTGCCATTCGCGCATGACGGCCTTGTCCATCCAGTTCGGCTCGAGGGAATGGGGGACCGGAGCCCAGACACCCTCTTGCCCGACGAACACGCCATGATCGAAATCGATACGGATCGTACCTTTTTCGCAAACAAGATCCATGGCGAAGGACACCGCGCCGTCCCGGTAGCCGACGCTGGCGACTTGGCCGATCCGGCCATTGGCGAAGCGCAACCCGAGGAGCGCGGAATCGTCTGCCTCCTGATCGTGAAAATAGGTGCCCGTCATCGCAGTGATGCCGGTTACGGGCTGCCCCATCAGCCAGATCAGGCGATCGAGGGCATGAATGCCGGCCGTCATCAGCATGCCGCCGCCACAGGTTTGATCGAGATGCCAGGAGCGCCGGTTGCTTTCCATCCAAAGCTTGATCATCCAGCTCGAACCCAGGACAGGCGCCCCGAGCGCTCCGGAATCAATAATTTCCTTAGCCTTGAGGCAGGGCAGGGCGAAGTGCATCACATGCCCGATCATCAGCTTGCCGCCACCCGCATCGGCCGCCGCCAAGATGGCGTCGCAGGACGAGAGGCTAGGGGCCATGGGCTTTTCGAGCAGGACATGCTTGCCAGCCCGTGCAGCCGCGACGGCGATCTCCTCGTGCAGATGATGCGGCGTCGCGATAACCACGGCATCAACTGTCGGATCGTCCAGCAAAGCGCGCCAGTCCCCGTAACTCCGGCCGCCATGTTCCTCAGCAAAAGCCGCGGCTGCATCTTTGCTCTCACGGCAAGATGCGACAAGCCGGACCTCCTTGACCCCTTTCATGGCGCGCGCATGGACCGCGCCGAAATGGCCGGCCCCAATGATTCCCACACCGATCATGGATTCGCCTTCTCGTATGCTGCATCGATCAGTTGCATGGCGGCTTGATAATCCTCGATGCCGACAGTCGGCGGAGCCCCCGCGCGAAGCCTGTCGAGTGTATCGGCCATGAAAAGACGGTAGCGTGTAGCGGGGTGCTCGGGCTCCAGGGCACGGGTATGCCCGTCGTCGAGCGTTGCGCACCGGGCAGTCTCGCCGTGGTCGACCAGATAGGCGTTGCTGGTGGCGATCCGCCATTCGAAATCGCCGCCGGGTGCCATGGACGCATAGGTGTAGCCGGCCTCGACCGTGAAGAGCGCTCCTGCCTCGTCCACGAGAGTGACAAGGGCATGATCTTCAACCGGCTCTCGGTGAATACGGTGGCCCATTGTGGCGGCCGTGACCCGTAAGGCTCCTTGTGCCAGGCTAAGGGCCGCGTCGATGCCGTGGATGCCGAGGTTGCGCAGCGCGCCGCCACCACTGGCCATCGGATCGAGCAGCCAGCTCACGCCATCGTCGCGATAGCGCTGCGGTGGGCCGTTGATGATGCGGAAATGTCCATGGGCAAGGCTGCCGAGCCGTTCGGCTGCGTCGAGCCGGGCCATCTCCCGGAAGATCGGCCCAAAGCGGTTAGGAAGTGGAACTCCGACGAAGCTGTCGCGCTTGCGGGCCTGGTCTACGAGCGGGGCGAGACCGACCGTGGACGTGATTGCCGGCTTTTCCAATATCATCGGCAAAGGGGCCGCCATGATCTCGAGGGCGAGATCCGGAACGGCATGGGGATGGCCCATGACGACCACGAGATCGGGCTCGTCGTCGATGACGTGCCTGACGTTCGATCGGGCGCGGAGACCGTGGTCCGCTGCAAATCTGGCCGCGATCTCGCCATTCTGGTCCCAAACGGCAATGACTTCGCCGCCTGAGGAAATGGCGGCATCCAGATGCATGTCAGCGTGCCAATGGCTGACACCCAGCAGGGCAATCTTCATGGGTTTCGGTCCAGGCTTCCTGTCTCCTTGCAGGATATCCTACAAGCTGATATGCTACAAGTCAGATCATGGATCGTCCTGGCTGGATCGGTCGATGTGGTGAGCGGGAGCGAAGGATGTCCGCCTTTAAAGACCTGAAGCCCTTGAGCCGGCCGCCATCGCTGCATGTCACCGTGCAGGAAAGCCTGCGCAGCTATATAGAGGTCAACAAGCTTAAGGCCGGCGACGCCCTGCCACCGGAATCGTTCCTGGCCCAGCAGCTTGGCGTGGGCCGAAACTCGGTGCGCGAGGCCATCAAGGCCCTCGAATCCCTAGGAATTCTGGAGACCCGCCGTGGGATCGGCGTCTTCGTGAAGGAATTTTCATTCCAACCGCTGCTCGACAATTTGGCCTATGGGCTCGGGGACACATTGCGGGACGTCGAGGAGCTTCGCGAGCTGCGCCGTGTTCTCGAGGTCGGCCTCATCGACAAGACGATCGAGATGATCGGCGAGGAGGACCTTGCGGCCCTGCGCGATGTCACGGAGCGGATGCGTCAGCGCGCCGAGCGCAACGAGAGCTTCGCCGAAGAGGACGAGCTGTTTCACCGCCTGCTGTTCCGCTGCCAGAACAACCGGATGCTGACCGCGCTGATCGAGGTCTTCTGGCGCGCCTTCTACAAGGCCTCCAACTTCGCCAATCTGGACAATTCCGATCCGCTGTCGACCTGGCGCGATCACCACGAGATCGTCGAAGCCATTGCGGCCCGCGACGTCGAACGAGCCCGTAAGAGGCTCGACGAACATTACGAAGGCATTCTGCAAGTCATCGCAAACAACAAGCAGCCGTACAAATCCTGACGGGAGGAATTCGATGCGACTGAAACCCTTGACCCTGGCACTCGCTGTGACGGCGCTCCTTGGAACGACCGCACTGACACTTCCGGCGACGGCCCAGGAACAGAAGACAATCACAGGCGGCTTCGATGTCGGTCCCGGCGGTTTTCAGGGCAACTTCAATCCGCTCGCAGCCACTGGCGGTTTCACTTGGCTCAACGTCTATTTCGAGCCGTTGGTCAATTACAACGCCGATCTGACCGCGATCGAGGGCGCTCTCGCGTCAGAATTCTCCGTTAATGCCGGCCAGACCGAATATACCTTCAAGCTCGCCAGGGAGACATGGCACGACGGCAAGCCGTTCACGTCGAAGGATGTGAAGTTCACGGTTGATCTGGCCAAAAATGGCGAGACTGGGACGGTTTTTGCCGCCCGTCTTGGAGCCGTCTCTGCAGTCGAGACGCCCGACGAGCGTACGGTGGTCATTAAGCTTTCGCGGCCCGATTCCGGGTTCCTCGCGACATTAACGAAGCTAATGATCCTGCCCGAGCATGCGCTCTCTGGCTTCACGCCGAAGGAGCTCGCGACCAGCACTTGGTGGGCAACCAAGCCCATCGGCACCGGCCCCTTCAAGTTCAAGCAATACGTTACCGACCAGTATGTCGAACTGGTCGCGGACGAAGATTACCGCCTCGGTCGCCCGAAGGTCGACCGAGTCATCAACCGCTACTTCAAGAACACTGCCGCGGCTGTAGCTGCGCTTCGCGCAGGCGAGATCCAGTTCACCTATGTCGAATCCGACGATGTCCCGACCTTCAAGGACAACAATGCCTTCAAGGTGATCGAAGGACAGTCCTTCGTCGTGAACTATCTGGGCTTCAACCAGCAGGTCCCCCTCTGGAAAGACCTTCGTGTCCGCCAAGCCGTGATGCATGCCATCGACCGTCAGGCGATCATCGACAGCCTTTATGGCGGTGCGGCAACCGTTGCCAATTGCGGCTATGTCGCCAAACAGCTCGTGCCTGAAGGGCTGGATTCTTACAAATACGATCCGGCTAAGGCCAAGGCTCTGCTGGCCGAGGCCGGCTGGGACAAGGTCAACGGCACCAAGCCGATCACTTGGCTCACCTATTACAACACGCCCCAGGCGGCCAATGTGATGGCGGCCGTGCAGGCAATGCTCGCGCAAGTCGGCATCAACGTGGTGCCGCGGGTGGTCGACACGCCGACCTATAACAGCATTATCTATGCGGCGAATCCGGATTTCGGCCAGTTCCCGCTTGTCTATGCAGGCCTTCAGAACGGACCCGATCCTTCGGGCCTCAATATCGGCCTGAACGCCGCACAGAAGCCCCCGGCTGGAGCGAACTTTTTGCGTATCGAGATGCCGGAGGTGACCAAGGCGCTGGACACTGCGCTCGCGGAGACTGACCAGAAGCAACTCAGCGCCCGCTACCAGGACGTGTGCAAAGCGATGAACGCCAATCTCCCCTGGGCCACCATGTGGGTCGCCAACCGCTACGGCGTCGCCTCGACGAAGCTGAAAGACTTCGTCTGGGTGCCGGCTCCCGCCGGCGGGCCTTATAACGCCCATCCGGAGAAATGGTCGGTCGAGAAATAGCCGATCCGTCATGCATCTGAACAAGGCGGCCCGCCGGGCCGCCTCCCAGATTCTTTGAGCGTGCTCATGCTGACATATATCTCGCGGCGCCTCGCCACTGGTCTGCTGATGCTCGTTGCCCTGAGCATGCTCGTCTTTGCCCTATTGCGTCTGGCACCCGGTGATCCGATCGACGCCTATATCAACCCGAACGTCGCCATGTCGCAGGCGGAGATGGATGCGTTGCGTGCGAGGCTTGGGTTCGACCAGCCCCTGCCCATCCAGTATCTTGCCTGGCTGCGTGCCGCTGTGACCGGCGACCTAGGCTTCTCGATACAGCGCAATGGCGTAGAGGTCCTTCCCCTTGTGCTCGAGCGCATAGGACCGACCATCCTGCTCATGGCGGCAGGCCTGGCCATTGCCATCATGGCCGGCATTGCGGCCGGAATTGTCAGTGCCGTGCGGCGCAATTCCGCAACCGATCTCGGCCTCTCGGTGGCGGCCTTTTTCGGCATTTCGAGCCCGGCCTTTCTGACGGCGATCCTCGGGCTCTACATGTTCTCTGTGGTGCTGCGCTGGGCGCCCTCGGGCGGGATGCTGACGCCCGGAGCGCCGTTCACGGTCGGTGATCTGCTCGCCCATCTGATTCTTCCGGCCTGTCTCCTGTCCATCGGTCACGCGGCGCTGATCATGCGCTATATGCGGGCCTCTCTGCTCGAGGTTCTGAACCAGGATTACGTCCGCACCGCCCGCGCAAAGGGTGTGAAGGAGTTCTGGGTTATCATCAAGCACGCGACCCGCAATGCGCTTCTGCCGGTCGTGACCCTTATCGGCTCGACCATTGGCATTGCGGTGGGTGGCGCGATCTTCATAGAGAGCGTTTTCAACTGGCCCGGCATGGGCCTTCTGCTCGTGAATGCCGTCGATACCCGGGACTACCCTGTAATTATGGGCGCGACGCTGATCATCGGCGCCTGCGTCATCCTGGTCAACATCCTCACCGACATCGTCTATGCGGCGATCGACCCGCGTATCCAGGTGGCCTGACGATGAGCGCAGCAGCAATCCAAGCAACCGTTGTCCGCAAGGGCCCCATCGCCCGCGCCCTCGGCCGCTTCGCCCTGAATCGTGTGGCCCTGGTCGGGCTCATCGTGCTCGTCGTCATCGTCGCGGCGGTTCTGACCTATCCCTTGTGGTGGAGCTATGCGCCGAACCAGATCGATCTGAGGGCCCTCAACAAGGGGCCGAGCGCCAGCCATTGGTTCGGTACGGACGGTGTCGGCCGCGACGTTTTCGCGCGACTCATGCAAGGCGGGCGCATTTCGCTCCTCGTTGCCGTGACGTCGGTCGCGATCTCGACGATCATCGGCTTTCTTGTCGGCGCGGTCTCGTCCTTCGGCGGACGCGTGGTGGATGGTGCCGTCATGCGTCTCGTCGACCTCGCCATGACGTTGCCGCCGGTCATCTTCCTGCTCGTTCTCGCGTCGATCGCCGGCACTGGCATCCTACCGACGATTCTCGTCATTTCGCTCCTCTCCTGGCCGGTCCTGTCGCGCATGGTGCGTGCGCGCCTTCTTGAGCTGCGCGAGCGCGATTTCGTGATCGCGGCGCGCGGCATGGGGGCCGGTATGGGCCACCTGTTGTTCCGGCATGGCCTCCCGAACTGCATCGATATCCTCGTCGTTTATGCGACGCTCCAGATCGCTAATGCGATCCTGCTGGAGGCCGGCCTCTCCTTCCTCGGGCTTGGTATTGCCCCGCCGGAGGCGAGCTGGGGCAATATGCTCAACGCGGCGCGTTCCACGGTCGTGCTGGAGCAATACGTCTGGCAGTGGATGTTCCCGGGTGCGGCGCTCGTCATCACCGTGCTCGCGATCAATTTCGTCGGCGATGGTCTGCGCGATGCGTTCGACCCTCGCTCCGAACTTTAATAGCTCAACGATAAAGGCTTCCTATGACTACCTTCTACGGCGTCGTTCCTCCCGTCGTTACCCCCCTCACCGAGACCTACGAGGTGGACTATCCGTCTTATACGCGGGTCCTGGAGCATTTGATCTCCGGTGGTGTGCATGGTCTTTTCGTGCTCGGCTCGACGAGCGAGGTGATTTTCCACGACGCGGCGACGCGGCGCAAAATCCTGGAGCACACGGTAAAGGTCGTGAATGGCCGCCTGCCGGTCTTGGCCGGCGTCATCGATCCGACCACTGACCGGGTCATCGGCCATGCGAAAGCCGCGCAGGAAATCGGTGTCGATGCTGTTGTCGTGACCGCTCCTTTCTATACCCGTACGAGCCAGCCTGAGGTTATCGATCACTTCCGCTATGTGCGCGAGGCTCTCGACATACCGGTGATCGCCTACGACATCCCGGTCTGTGTCCACACCAAGCTTGAACGCAAGACCACCGTCACTTTGGCGCATGAGGGAACCATCCTGGGTCTCAAGGATTCGAGCGGCGATGACGGCAATTTCCGTTTCTGTCTGCTCGATCTCAAGACCAAGCCCGACTTCTTCCTGATGACTGGGTCCGAGATCGTGGTCGACAATGCCCTCCAGATGGGTGCGCACGGCGTCGTACCGGGTCTCGCAAATGTGGACCCTCAAGGCTATGTCCAGCTTTGGAACCATGCCCAGTCAGGCGACTGGGAGGCGGCCCGCAAGGAGCAGGAGCGCCTCTGCCGGCTGTTCGAGATGGTCTGGGTTTCGCTGCCCCGTACCAGCGCCGGTTCGGCAGGGGTTGGTGCTTTCAAAACCGCCATGCGCCGCCTCGGGGTTATTGCCACCAACACCATGGCGCGGCCTCAGCGCACCCTCAACGCGGAGGAGGCCGGGAAGATCGAGGAAATCGTCCGCGCGGCCGGGCTCCTGAACTAACGCTATGAGCAGCCGCCCGATCCTTACCGTTTCAGGTCTGAAGACGGTGTTCCGCATCGGCGGACGGCAGGTTGCCGCCGTCCAGGACCTGGACCTGTCCATCGCGCCAGGGGAGACCTTGGCTCTGGTGGGGGAGTCAGGGTCGGGCAAGTCCGTGACGAGCCTTTCTATCATGGGGCTTCTCCCGAAGAAGGTCGGGAAGGTCGAGGAAGGCAGCATCCTGTTTCGGGGTAAGTCCGGCGACGTTCAGGAACTGGCCAGCATCGGCGACGAGGCGCTGCGGTGTATCCGGGGCAACGACATCGCAATGGTGTTCCAGGAGCCCATGACGAGCCTCAATCCGGTCTATACGGTCGGGGAGCAGATCGCAGAGCCCATGCGCATCCATCTTGGGCGCAGCCATAGGGAGGCCGCTGCCTCGGCGATCAAGCTCCTGGCCGATGTCGGCATTCCCGATCCCGAGCGGCGCGCCAGGCAGTATCCGCACGAACTCTCGGGGGGCATGCGCCAACGCGTGATGATCGCGATGGCGCTCGCCTGTGACCCAGTCCTGCTGATTGCGGACGAGCCTACCACGGCGCTCGACGTCACAATTCAGGCCCAGATCCTCGATCTTCTGCGCAAACTGCAGGAGGAGCGGGGAATGGGGATCCTATTCGTCACCCACAATCTCGGCGTTGTCGCGGAGGTCGCCCATCGGGTGGCAGTCATGTATGCCGGGCGCATCGTCGAGACCGGTCGTGTCGCTGAGGTCTTTGCCCATCCACGGCATCCTTATACGACCGGACTCATGCGTTCGGTACCGAAGCTGGGAGAGGCCACGGCCCTGAGGCGCCAGGATATCCCGCTGCCGACCATTGCGGGCTCCGTTCCCAGCCTTGTCCAGCTCCCTAAAGGCTGCTCCTTCGCCCCGCGATGTCCCCATGCCGTCGACGCGTGCCGCGCAGCCGTGCCGCCTCTGTTCGAGACAGGCGGTGGCCAGATGAGCCGGTGCATCAGATGGGAGGAGATATAGTGATGGAAGAGCCGCTGCTCTCTGTCAGAGGATTGACCAAGCACTTCAGGCCTACTGGCTTTTCCCGCGGCCCGGTCGTGCATGCGCTCGAGGACATTTCCTTCGACGTTCCGCGCGGCAAGGTCGTCGGCCTCGTGGGGGAATCCGGCAGCGGTAAGACCACCATCGGACGCTCGGTGCTGAGACTGATTGAGCCGACGTCCGGGGAAGTGCGCTTCAACGGCACCGATCTGACGAAACTCTCCTCGGCGGAGATGCGTCGGCAACGCCGAAACCTCCAATACATCTTCCAGGATCCCTTCGGAAGCCTGTCGCCTCGCATGACCATCGGCCAGATCCTTACCGAGGGCCTCGACATACAGGGCATTGGCACCCGGGCGGAGCGGGTAGGGAGGGCCAAAAAGGCATTAGAGGCTGTTGACCTGCCCGCCGATGCCTTTGACCGCTATGCTCACGAGTTCTCAGGCGGCCAGCGTCAGCGCATCGGCATTGCCCGTGCTCTTGCGCTCGAACCACAACTGATCGTCGCTGACGAGCCAGTGTCCGCCCTCGACGTCTCCATTCAAGCCCAGATCGTTAATCTGTTGCGCAATCTGCAGAAGCGTCTCGGCCTGACGATGCTGTTTATTTCGCACGACCTCGCGGTCGTCGAATACATTTGCGATACAGTGATCGTTCTCTATCTCGGGCGCATCATGGAAATCGCGCCAAGCGAGGCGCTGTATGCCGATCCGCGCCATCCCTATACCCGCGCGCTGCTGTCGGCCATTCCGTCGCCGGAACCCGGCCGGGGCCGCACCCGCCAGATCCTGAAAGGCGATATTCCCAGCCCGGCTAACCCGCCTTCGGGTTGCGTCTTCCGGACCCGTTGCCCTCATGCCATTGACGACTGCGCACGCGTTGTGCCGCCACTTGAGGAGGTTTCGCCGGGGCATTTTAAGGCCTGTATCCGGTCCCTTGGCGGCGGCGACCAATAAGGCGTCACGTCGTTAAATGCGACGAACCGGACGAGGGATGAGAGGCTGCAAGATTAAGAGACTTGGACAGACTAGGCCTGTGACAGGGTATCTCGAATTTGCCGCGACAGCACAAAGCGAATCCCAGGGCGCTCCTCGAAACTCGACAGCATCTTTTATGCTGACTCGTCTCTAGCCAACCGGGATGACGTCCTGCTCAGTAGAGAATGTACCGTCCTTCCGACTGCGGAGGCGAGTAGCTAGGACGGCGCGTGCAGCGAAGAGCACTCACACCGCAAGGTTATGCAATATCGTCCAACTTTCCGCTGCGCCTCTCTCCTCCATGGTTGCCGAGGATTATCGCGGGCCCTTGGCTGGTCTGGGTTGTGTTGTTCGTCTTTGGTTGCGGATTGGAGTTGACAATTGGATCGGGCGGGGACATATCCGCGGCCCCGCCGGATTTTGGTCTGGCGAGCTTCACTCTCAACAGGCGTGCGCAGGGCCGGGTTCTTCGGAGCTCGGTTTGGCGGTTGCGCCGGATCGGGACCGTCAAGAGTCCGGATTGTGAGCATGAGCCTTGGGCGAAGGTCTTCGGGCCGGGTCTGAGGTTCCTCTGTAACAATTGAGCAAGTGTTCGAGCAATCCTGATTGCTGGATACTGGAGTATCGCAAGAGTTTAACCACTTTTGCGAGT
>NZ_CP029481.1:3572500-3772500 GCF_003151255.1 Microvirga sp. 17 mud 1-3 | reverse complement strand
AACGAACTCGCTTTCCGCGTCGGGAATCCCACCACGACGGATGTGGTGATGGGGACGATCCTGATCGTCGCCCTGCTCGAGGCCGTGCGCCGCTCGGTCGGCTGGCCCTTGCCGTTCATCTCCATCCTGCTGATGCTCTATGCCTATTTCGGGCCCTCGATGCCGGGGATCTTCACGCATCCCGGCGCTTCCTGGTCCAACATCGTCAACCACCTTTACCTGACGAGCCAGGGCATCTACGGCATCGCGCTCGGCGTGGTGGCGACCTACGTCTTCCATTATGTTCTCTTCGGCGTTCTCGCGACGCGCGTGGGACTGGGCAAGCTCTTTATCGATCTCGCGTCCTGCCTTGCGGGCCGCTACGCAGGCGGCCCCGCGAAGGTCTCGATCTTCGGCTCGGCCCTGTTCGGAATGATCTCGGGATCCTCCATCGCCAACACGGTCACGGTGGGATCGCTGACCATCCCGGCCATGATCCGCCTCGGTTATCCGCGCTACTTTGCGGCGGCCGTCGAATCCACCGCATCGACGGGCGGGCAGATCACCCCGCCGATCATGGGCGCGGCCGCCTTCCTGATGGTCGAGTTCCTCAACGTCTCCTACCAGACCGTGATTCTCGCGGCCATCGTGCCGGCAATGATGCATTTCTTCGGCGTGTTCATGCAGGTCCATTTCGAGGCCCGCCGCTCCGGGATGCGCGGCATGACCGCTGAGGAACTCCCGAATCCTCTCCAGGTGCTGCGCGAAGGCTGGCAATCGATCATGCCGCTCGCGGTTCTCCTGATCGTTCTGTTCTCAGGCTTCACACCCTATCTGGCAGCCTTCTGGGGCATCACGGCCTGCGTCCTGATCGGCACAGTGCGGATCCCGGCCCTGACCCTCGGCTTCCTGGCGGCCATCATTGGAGCCGTCGCGTTCGGCATCCTCACTAGCCTTACGTTCATCATTCCGATCTTCGCGATCGTGCTCGGGCTCATAGTCTGGACCTGGCTGCAGAGTGATGCCGGAAAGGCGAAGGTGATCGATCTCGTCGACGCTTTCGTGGTGGGAGCGAAATATGCCATCGGCGTCGGCGCGGCGGCCGCAACGGTGGGTATCATCGTCGGCGTCGTCACGCTCACGGGCGTCGGCTTCAAGATCTCGTTCATCGTGACGTCGCTCGCGGCCCAGATCGCACAGGGTCTCGGCGAATACCTGCCGGCTGCCCTCTTCGACCTGAAGGGCATGACGCTGTTCTTCACCCTGCTGATGACTGCCTTCGTGTGCATCCTGCTCGGCTGCGGCGTGCCGACGACCGCGAACTACATCATCATGGTCACGGTTGCGGCGCCTGCTCTCGGACTGCTGGGCGTCGCGCCCATCGTGGCGCATTTCTTCGTGTTCTATTACGGGGTGCTCGCAGACATCACGCCACCGGTGGCGCTCGCGGCCTATGCGGGCGCGAGCATGGCGGGTGCCGACCCGTTCAAGACCGGAAATACGGCGTTCCGCCTTGGACTCGGCAAGGCGCTGGTGCCCTTCGTCTTCGTCTACGGGCCTGCCATGCTGATCGTGACGCCGGAATTCACCTGGCCCAGCTTCTTCTTCGTCGTCGGCGGCTGCATGATCGGTATCGTGCTCCTCTCAGCGGCCTTTACGGGCTACGCCCTGGCGCCGATGCGGGCCTGGGAGCGCTGGCTTGCCGGGATCGCGGCCCTGCCGATCATCGCACCGCAAATGACGATGACATTGATCGGCCTCGCCCTTGCAAGTCCTGTGTTGATCGCGCAGCTTGTCCGTTCACGGGCGCAGCGACAACCTGTGCCTGCCTGAGTGCGGGCGCGGATCAGCGTTCGCGCCCCTGTTCCCGACCCAGCCAGGATGCTCTCATGAAAGCCAAGACCGAAGCCCTGCGGACCTATGTGCGGCTGGCGCCCGTGATCCCTGTGGTGACGATCGAGGATGCGCGCGCGAGCATCGATCTGGCGCAGGCCCTCGTCGGCGCCGGCCTTCCGGTGGTCGAGATCACCTTGCGGACTCCTGCCGCGCTCGATGCCATTGCGGCAGTCGCCAAGGCGGTGCCGGAGGCAGTCGTCGCCGCCGGTACGGTTCTGTCCGAGAGCCAGATCGGCGAGGTTGTCGATGCGGGCGCCAAATTCATCGTCACGCCCGGCACGTCGACAAGGCTGGCTGAACGCCTGAGCGAGGCAGAGATCCCCGTAATGCCCGGCTGCGCTACGGTGTCAGAGGCCATGGCCCTGGCGGAGCTGGGCTTCGAGATCCTCAAGTTCTTTCCGGCTTCCGTTTCGGGCGGCGCGCCCTGGTTGAAATCCGTCCAGGGCCCGCTGCCGAAGCTTTCGTTCTGCCCGACCGGAGGCATCGATCCGTCGAGCGCTCCGGCCTATCTGTCCCTGACCAATGTTCCATGCGTCGGCGGCACGTGGGTCGCACCCGCGGAGGCTCTTCGCAAAGGGGATTTCGCCCGGATCAGGGAACTGGCCGCCGCGGCCGCAGCCCTTCGGCCGGCAACCTGAACCATTCGGCGGGTGTCTCCGTTGTGTCCTTGTCCTTGGCCACAACGAAGGGGAGATCCGCATGGTCGATTACCGCAAGCTCCTGGATGCTGTCGTAGGAGCCCTGGCGCGATCAGAAGGGGCGCAGAAAAACTCCTCGACCACTCATCCCGGAGGGGCGGCATCAGCTGATGCGACGCAGAACCTAGGCGATTCCCTCCGGCCGGCCCTCGATAAGGCCCGTGACCTCACGGCTCGCCACCCGACTTTGACACAGGCAGCCCTGCTTGGTCTCGCGGGCCTCATGTTCGGTCGACGCAAAAGAGGCGGCATTTCGGGCCGCATTGCCACGCTGGGAGGCCTCGCGGTCATCGGCGGTCTTGCCTACAGGGCTTATCAGAGCAAGGCCTCGATAAAGCCCGTTTCGGCGATGGCAGAAGGAACTCAGGACACCGCACCTGCCGACGAGGAGGACCGGGACCTGGTCGAGCTGCCTCAGACCTCCCGATTCCATCCCGTTTCCCAGACCGAAGATGACGCAATGCGCTTTTTGCGCACTATGGTGGCTGCAGCGGCGGCAGACGGGCAGATCGATGAGATCGAGCGCACCCGTATCGTCCGCGGTCTGACGGAGGCGGGCATCGACCCGGAGGCGACCCGCTGGCTCGACCGCGAAATGGAATCGCCCGTCACGGTCGACGAGATCGCGGATGGCGTGGAGGATCCCGAGAAGGCGGCGCAGGTTTATGCTGCGGCTCTTCTTGCCATCGACCCCGACACGCTCCAGGAGCATGAGTTTCTGCGCCAGCTTGCCGAAGCACTCGACCTCGAGCCGAAGCTCAAGGTCCAGATCGAGGAGACGATCGCCGCAGTCCGCTAGGCGGTGCGAGCCCGAATTGCCCCATCAGCGAGGAACCGCGGTCTCAAAGAGGGGCTGAGCGGCTGAGAGGACGGATGCTTTGATAGAGCATCGTGGTCTGTCGGCCGCCCTTCTCGTCGTAGCGCTTGCCTAGGACGAAACCGAGATCGGCGGAATAGAAATCCGTGTGCTCGGAGAGGACGCGTCCCTCTGCATTCATGAAACGGTTGCGGATGGTCAGGACGGGATAAGTGCAGTGCCCAAGCTGCAGGTTTTCCTGCCCGACTACCGTCATCTCCTGGGAAATCGGAGCGCCTACCTTTCCAGGATCCGCGGGCGCGAAAGTAACAGCGCGGCGGGACTTGCTGTCGAGAGGAAAGATCGACCGGAGATCGGTCAGAGGCACGTTGAAGCGGCGGGCAACCTTGTCGAAGCGGCTGATCTCGAACAGGCCCCGGTAATAGATCACGTCCTGCTTCGTTCCGCCCGGATACGTATTGACCACATGGACGAAATTCTCGGATGTCTGCCTGACTTCCGCCTGCATACCTTGGCGTTCGAGCACAAAGCCAGCTTTTGCCGACTGGGCTGTGGGGCATTCCTGAGCTGCGGCCCGTGCGGTGGGCAGAAAAGCCAAGACAAACATCAGAATGCGATACGGCATGGCCATGTCCGAAGATCCTCAAAAGCCGTCCAAGCCTCATTTTGGATAATATTACAATGAAGGTGGGGGCTTGGGGTATGGCCGGACGAAAGTTCACAGCCGGACGCCTGTGGAAAAAGCGGCCATGTTCCCGTGAGGCCTGTTATGCAGGGAAAGCCGGGAAGGGCGCTCTTCGGGCAGTTGATTTCCTGAGCGGCAGCGGGTCAAATTCGCCCCACGGACGAGAATGGAAAGGACGAGCCCATGGCCGAGAAGCCGAGACGACTGACCCCTGATCAGCTTCGCTCACGCTTGTGGTTCGACAATCCGGACAATCCCGGCATGACGGCGCTCTATCTCGAGCGCTATCTCAATTTCGGCCTGACGCGGCAGGAGCTGCAGGGCAAGCGGCCGATCATCGGCATCGCTCAGACGGGCTCCGACCTGTCCCCCTGCAACAGGCACCATCTCGAGCTTGCCAAGCGTGTGCGGGACGGCATCACCGAGGCGGGAGGCGTGGCCTTCGAGTTCCCGTGCCACCCCATTCAGGAAACCGGCAAGCGGCCCACGGCCTGCCTTGACCGCAACCTGGCCTATCTGTCGCTGGTGGAGGTCCTGTTCGGCTATCCGCTCGATGGCGTCGTGCTGCTCACCGGTTGCGACAAGACGACACCTGCCTGCCTCATGGCGGCCGCGACGGTCAACATTCCGGCCATTTCGCTCAATGTCGGCCCAATGCTCAACGGGTGGTTCCATGGGGAGCGAACCGGCTCGGGCACCGTCGTCTGGAAAGCCCGGGAGCGTCACGCGGCGGGCGATATCGACTACCAGCAGTTCATGGATATCGTCGGTTCCTCTGCCCCGTCCGTCGGCCATTGCAACACCATGGGCACGGCCTCGACCATGAATGCCCTGGCTGAGGCGCTCGGCATGTCCCTACCGGGTTCAGCCGCGATCCCGGCGCCCTACCGGGAGCGCGGCCAGACGGCCTACGAGACCGGCAAGCGTATTGTCGAGATGGTGTGGGAGGATCTCAGGCCCTCCGACATTCTGACCCGTGAGGCGTTCGAGAACGCCATCGTGGCCAATGCGGCCATCGGGGGCTCGACGAACGCGCCCATCCACCTGAACGCCTTGGCGAAGCATATCGGCGTGCCGCTCGATTGCGACGACTGGGAGCGCGTCGGCTTCGACATTCCGCTCCTGGTCAACGTGCAGCCGGCGGGTGAATATCTCGGCGAGGAGTATTTCCGCGCAGGCGGCCTCCCGGCCGTCATGGCCGAGCTGATCGGCGCCGGCAAGATCCACGAGAATGCCCTGACATGCATGGGCACTACGATGGGCGAGAATTGCCGCGGCAAGTTCAGCTGGGACAGGGATGTGATCCGCAGCTACGACAATCCGCTGAAGGAGCAGGCAGGCTTCCTGAACCTCAAAGGCAACCTGTTCGATTCCGCCATCATGAAGACGAGCGTGATCAGCGAGGAATTCCGCGACCGGTATCTCAATAATCCGCAGGACCCGAATGCCTTCGAGGGGCCCGTCGTCGTCTTCGACGGGCCGGAGGATTACCACCACCGGATCGACGACCCGTCCCTCCACATCGACGAGCATACGATCCTGATCATGCGCGGCGCCGGCCCGGTAGGCTATCCCGGCGCGGCCGAGGTGGTGAACATGCAGCCGCCGGGCGCCCTGATCAAGAAAGGCGTGCTCTCCCTGCCTTGCATCGGCGATGGCCGGCAATCGGGCACGTCCGGGACACCGTCGATCCTCAACGCCTCGCCGGAGGCGGCCATCGGCGGGGGGCTTGCCCTGCTGCAGACGGGCGATCGCATCCGCATCGACCTGAACAAGCGCAGCGCCGACATCCTGATCTCCGGCGAGGAGATGCAGCGCCGCCGCACGGAGCTGCGGGAGAAGGGCGGCTATCCCTATCCGGAAAGCCAGACACCCTGGCAGGAGATCCAGCGGGCGATGGTCGACCAGCTCTCCGAGGGCATGACCCTCAAACCGGCGGTGAAATTCCAGCGCGTTGCGCAAAAATACACGCCGCGGGACAACCACTAGACCGGCAACGGAATCCTCGGGGGCAGCATGACAGGCAGGCTTGCAGGAAAGACGGCTCTTGTCACGGCGGCCGGGCAGGGGATCGGCCGCGCCATTGCCGAGGCCTTCCTGCGCGAGGGAGCGCAGGTCTGGGCTACCGACCTCACGCCCGAGAAGCTGGAGGGCCTGGAGGGTGCGCAGTGCCGCGCCCTCGACGTTCTGTCCACGAATGCCGTGGTGGAATTGGTGCGGGAGACCGGCCCTCTCGACATTCTCGTCAATGCAGCCGGTTTTGTGCATCACGGGACCGTGCTCGATTGCTCGGAGCAGGACTGGGACTTCTCCTTCGACCTCAACGTGAAGTCCATGCATCGCACGATCCGGGCCGTCCTGCCTGCCATGCTCGACAGAGGCGGCGGCGCGATCGTCAACATCGCCTCGGGGGCCTCGTCGGTGCGGGGAATTCCGAACCGCTACGTTTACGGCACGACCAAGGCTGCGGTGATCGGGCTGACCAAGGCCGTTGCGGCGGATTTCATCCGGCGCGGGATCCGCGCCAATGCCATCTGTCCTGGAACCATCCAGTCACCGTCCCTCGACGAGCGCATCAGGGGACTCGCCGAAAGCTCCGGGCAGAGCGTCGAGGCCGTGCGCCAGGCCTTCATTGACCGGCAACCCATGGGCCGGCTCGGGACACCGCAAGAGGTAGCCGAGCTTGCGGTCTATCTTGCGTCCGACGAGGCAAGCTACACGACAGGGCAGATCCACCTGGTAGACGGCGGCTTCGCGCTCTGAAGCGCGCCGCGCGGACGCGCTGCGAAGCGTCAGCCGAGAAAAAAGGACAGGAACAGAGCGCTGGCGAGGCAGGGCTTGGAGCGGCTTATATGCACAGGGCCCCGCTTTTCATACTTGGCCTGTTCCGTGCGGTCGATCCATCGGGCCGCTTCCTCATGGCGCCAATCCATGCGCAGGATGGTGCGAAATTCCTGCGCTGCATCGTCATAACGTCCGAAACGATGCAGAAGCTGGCCGCGGTTCAAGTGAAATTGCTGACGAAAATAGCGTGATATTATGTTTAAAGCTGACTTTTGAGAGAAATAAGCCGAGCGCTCGGCGTCGATAATCTGTGCCGCACCGCAGGTATTCGAAAGAATGACGCTGTCAGAGTTCGTGGTCATTTCCGTGTACAACCAATAAGCTTGCGACGTCTTGTTAGTCCCCGCCAAGAAACCATCAATGGATGTCTAGCTCTCAGCATGGAAAGAGTGACACCCACCTCCCCCTACGAAAATCGGAAAGCCGCACGACTTGTCGGAATTGCGCAGAAATCGTAGTTTTTTGATGGGTTATATGGTTCCGCTGAGTGATGTGGCGGAACGGAAGGGGGCTTGGTGTTCCGAGGCTTCGTTTTTCGCGTTCCTGCCTTCCATCCAAGGGGCCTTGCCGCCGGCATGGTGAAAATTGCCCGGCAGGGCACAGGGGTGGATCGCCGGATCGATGGTGGTGTCCATCGGCTGGCCAATGCAGGAGTTCTCGATGAGTAGATCCGCTGCCGCATTCTTGTCGCCCCCAGCGCGACCCATCCACCGCCCAGTGGATTTTGCCTGTCCGGCCGCAGGTCTCTTGGGCGGAGGGGAGATCCGCATGAACGACCACGGCGAGATGGAGCAGGTGCTCGGGGATTCATCGCAGCCGAAAAGGTGGTTCCTCTCACGAAGCGAGGAGAGGCCGGAGGGGCATTCGCCTTCCAGGGAACCGCCAAGGTCGGCGTTCTGGATATCAGGCTCAGCCGCGGGGTCGACCTTCACTTCTCCCCCGTTGGCGCCGATGACGAGACACGCAACATCTCTTTCGTCACAACGAACAAGGGGAGCGGTCAGCTCCTTCTCGGGCGAAATGAGGCGGAGTTCGACCACCGATCCGGTGTCGTCTTCAATTCCGACCATTCGCGCAGCCTGCAGTTTCAGGATGACTGCGAGACCCGGGCGCTCGTGCTCTCATATGGAGGGATCGCCGAGCATTGTGCGAAACTTCTCGGAAGAGATCTGGACCAGGCGCTTCTCTTCAAGACAGATTTCGACCTCGACAGTGCAGCGGGCCAGACGTGGCTGCGCGCCGTTCACTATGCCGCATCGGAGTTCGGCAATCCGTATTCGCTTGTCCGGAATGTGCCTGACGTTCGGCACCAGCTCGAGCAGATGCTTCTGACCACGCTGTTGCTGGGGCATGAGAGCAATTACTCAGATGCGTTGCTTCGCCCGCAATCGGCGGCGGCACCGTTTTACGTGAAGCGAGCCGAAGCTTTTATCGAGGCGCATTTTGCCGAACCGCTTTCGACTGCCGATATTGCGGCTCATGCGGGCATCAGCGCGCGAAGCCTGCAGAACGGTTTTCGAAAATACCGGGACACGACGCCGATGAACTTTCTGCGTCATGTTCGGTTGCGCCGCGTTCACGAGGCTCTGCTTATGGCGGACCCTTCGGCCGAGATGGTGACGGAGATCGCGCTCGCCTACGGCTTCAGCCATATGGGCGAGTTCGGCACCCTCTACAAACGGGCCTTCGGTGTCACGCCGAGCCACACCTTGCTGAAGAAGGCGTGAGGATCCGGGTCAGAGGGCCCCTTGCCGATAAGGCGTTTCGGGCACGGGCGTAAGGGGTCCTTTCCCCGAAAACCATGATACGAGATTGTCAACGACGAGCTGGCCCATGGCCTTCCGGGTATGGACCGATCCGGATGCGATGTGCGGCAGCAGCACCACATTGTCCATGTCGATCAGGGCCTGCGGCACACGCGGCTCGTCCTCGAAGACATCGAGGCCAGCAGCCAGAATGGTGCCCTCGCGTAGGGCCTCTATCAGTGCCTGCTCGTCCACGACGCTGCCGCGGGCAACGTTGATGAGGACCCCGCTGGGTCCAAGAGCCTTCAGAACCTCGCCATCGATCATGTGCCGTGTGCCGGCGCCGCCCGGCGTGATCGCGATCAGCACATCGACCGCCTGTGCCATGTCGACGAGCGATCCGTGATACGCATAGGGAGCATTCTCCTGCCGCGTCCGGCCGTGATAGACGATCTCGACCCCGAAGCCTTCGAGGCGCCGGGCAATGGCCTTTCCGATCCGCCCCAATCCCACGATGCCGACCTTGCGGCTCCGCAGGCTGGGCGACAGGGGGAAGGGCGCCTCCAGCCATTTGCCGTCTCGAAGATAGCGGTCGGCCTGGGGAATGCGACGCAAGGTGGCGATCAGAAGGCCGATGGTGAGGTCGGCGACCTCGTCGTTGAGCACGTCGGGCGTGTTCGTGACGAGAATGCCGCGTCTGGCCGCCTCGTGCGCATCCACGTTGTCGTAGCCGACGCCAAAGCTGGCGATGATTTCCAGCTTTGGAAAGTACTCCAGGAAGGCTGCATCGGCGCGACCGGTCATGGTGCTCGTAGCGATGCCGCGAATGCGGGGACCGATCTCGCGCAGGAACGCGTCCCGATCGGGCGCCTCCCACATGCGATGCAGGGTAAAGCGCTCATTCAGCGCCTCGACGACGCTCGGCAGCATCCGCCCCGTCATCAGAATATCCGTCCTGGTCATGGCTGGTCCCGTTCGCTGAGCTCAGTCGCGGCGGCAGCGTGGGGACAGGCCCCGACGCAGCGCCTCGTCTATCGCAGTGGCTTCCTGCTGAAGAACGGTCTTAACCGAGGATGGCAGGTCGAGCCAGTGGCATCCCCGCAGGGCCGCCTCCAAAGCATAAAGAGCGTTCAGGGACACTTGGCGCGGCGACATGAATCGGAGGCGCCGATAGGCCTCGACCGATCCAAGTGCGCGCAGATCCGCCACGGTACCGATCCCGGCTTCCTCCAGCCGCTTCTGCGTCACGGCTCCGATGCCCGAAAGAGTGCTGACCGGAACCCGGTCCATGGCGAAGGCCCCCGTGTGGACTTGTTGTCACGCACGATAGCTCATGGTGCGCCGGACCGCGACCGCCGATAAGCCTGCTGCTGATGCAAAGCGCATTCTGTCGGGGATATCAGGCTGTCGCGACGGCCGGCTCGTCCATGAGCGTGAGTTCGTCACCCTCGTCGTCTCCGTCGAAGCTGCTCGGATCGGCGCCGGTGATATCGGCGAGATTCTTGGCTGCCCGACGCAGGAGCTTGCGTAGGCGCTTGCGGTCCTTGTTGTCGAACCCGGACAGCAACTCGTTCTCGACCTCGTCCCACAGGGCATTGATCGCGGCGGCCTTCTTCTTGCCCTCACGGGTCAGCTTGACCCGCACGACGCGGGCATCGCCCGGCTCCGTGTGGCGCTCCACCAGCTTCAGGGACGAGAGCCGCGAGATGGTCTTGGAGGCGGTGGGCGGACGCACGCGCAGAATCAGCGCCAGGTCGCCCATGGTCATCGGGCCCGAATGGGCCAGGGCCTGCAGGACCTGCTCCTGCCCGGCGAAAAGGCCGAGTTCCGAGAGCTTGTCTCCCGTGCGGCTGCGATGGAGCCGCGCCGCCTGAACCAGGGCCCACCCGACGCTCTTCACGCCCGGATGCTTGATATCGGTATCCATCCCATTCCCCGCCGTTCGAAGCTTTGGCGTCGCCACCATGAGCGGAACTCATGACGGTTCGATGACACATTCATATCATCGACGGGCGCGATGCCGGATCCTACGAGGGATCAGGGTTCCGAAACAAGGGCGCTGTCGTGCCAGTGACGCAGAAGCCTGCGTGATAAGGCCGCCGCGAGGAGGAACAGCCCGATGCCGGTGGCGGCCAGAAGCGTCAGGGCCGCGAACAGGCGCGGGATGTTGAGGCGGTATTGGCTCTCGACGATCCTGAAGGCGAGGCCGGAGCCCGCTCCTGCCGAGCCTGCGGCCATCTCGGCTACGACCGCCCCGATGAGCGAGAGCCCCACGGCGATGCGCAGGCCCGCCAGGAAGGCCGGCAAGGCCGCCGGCCGGCGCAGATACCAGAGGATCTTGATCCGGGATCTCAGACGTGCCGCCCATCCGGTCGCGGGTGGCGCGCCGTAGAGGGCGAAGAGCTCGAGGAGGCCGCGATCCACCGATTGGAGGCCGAGCATGGTGTTGGAGAGAATGGGAAAGAACGCGACGATCCAGGCGCAGGCGAGGACGGCCGTCTCCTGGGGCATGTAGATGAGGAGCAGGGGCGCGATGGCGATCACCGGCGTCACCTGCATGGCGACCGCGAAGGGATAGAGGGAATATTCGACGATCCGGGACAGGCTGAAGAGCACGGCCAGCGCCACGCCGCCCGCGACGGCCAGGAGGAGGCCGAGGGCCGTCGTGCGAAGGGTCACGAGGAGCGAGGCCGAGAGGAGGGGCCAGTCCGCCACGATGGTGCGGGCGACCAGGCTCGGCGCCGGCAGAATGTAGGGAGGGATGCTTGCAAGTCGCACGGAGAATTCCCAGGCCATGACGGCGGCCGCGATGACCACAAGCGGCAGGACGATCCTGAGGAGCCCGGAGGGCCGTCCCGAGGCGGCGGGCTGTGAAGGCGAGCGAGCCATGGCTAAAGGGCTCCGTCCGGAACAGCGCCTGCAAGGGCATTGGAAACATCCCGGCACAGTTCGGCGTAGCGATGGCTCGTGCGGAAATCCATGTCGCGCCCGGCCGGGGCCCCGATGCGGATGTCGGCAACGGCGGTGCCCGGCCGGGCCGACATGACGACGACCCGATCGGCCAGATAAACGCTTTCGAAGACCGAATGGGTCACGAACACGATGGTGCAGCCGAGCTCCCGCTTCAGGCGCAGAAGATCGTCGTTGAGGCGAAACCGCGTGATTTCGTCAAGCGCACCGAAGGGCTCGTCCATCAAAAGCAGCCTGGGCTTCAGCGCCAGGGCGCGGGCGATGGACACCCGCATCCGCATTCCGCCCGACAATTCACGCGGATAGGCGCGGGCGAAGTCCTCCAGGCCGACGCGGGTCAGGCTCTCAGTAATTCGGTCCCCGGCCTCGCGCTTGGAGACGCCGCGCAGGCGTAGGGGCATCCAGACGTTGTCGGCCACGTCCGCCCAGGGCATGAGGGTCGGGTCCTGGAACACGAAGCCGATCTCATGGCGGTGGTCGCTGAGTGCGGAGCCGGGCCACGTGACACTGCCCTGCGTCGGCGCCGTCAGCCCAGCCAGGAGCCGTAGGGCCGTGGACTTGCCGCAGCCCGAGGGGCCGAGCAAGGTCACGCATTCGCCCTCGAGGACCTGGAGTGAGAAATCCGCCAGGGCCGTGAGACCGTTGGCGAAGACCTTGGTCACGCCGTTCAGGGCAACGAGGGGGAGAGCAGGATCTACCATCGGCGCGGCCGAACCGGAGCGGCACCGGCCTCCTATTTCCTGAGATCCAGGCCCACGCCCTTGTTCACGAAGTGGAGCGTATAGGCCTTCCTGTAGTCGAGATCCGCCTTGAAGAGGCCGGCCTTCACCATCTTGTCGAAGAAATCCTTCATCCGCGCATCGGTCATGGCGCCGATGCCGAGGGTGGCGGTGTCACCTGAATCCGCGATGCCGTATTCCTTCATCTTGGCGATCGAATAGGCGATCAGCTCGTCCGTCATCTCCGGGTTGTCGCGCTTGATGAGCGCGTTGGCCTTTGCGTTGTCGCCGTAGAGATAATTGTACCAGCCGATGGTCGAGGCATCGACGAAGCGCTGCACGAGGTCCGGGTTCTTCTCAACCGTCTCGCGGCGCGTCTCGACCGTGGTCGAGTAGGTGCTGAAGCCGTAATCGGCGAGCAGGAAGACGTTGGGTTTGAAACCCGCCGCCTTCTCGATCACGAGAGGCTCGGCCGTGGCATAGCCCTGCTGGACCGCCCGGGGATTGGCGATGAAGGGCGCAGGCGTGAACCCGAAAGGCTTCACCTGCTCGTCCCTGAAGCCGTATTCGGCTTTCATCCATTGGAAGAAGGTCGCGAAGCCGTCCTTCGAGAGCAGGATGTCGTTCGAGGACTTCAGGGATTCGAATGTGTCGAGCCCCTGGCCCGGATGGCTCAGGAGGACCTGCGGCTCCTTCTGGAAATGGGCCGCGACCACGAGGGTGGGAATGTCCTTCTCCACGGCCGAGAAGGCCTGGATCAGGCTGCCGCCCATGTAGAAGTCGAGCTTGCCGACGGTCATCAGCATCCGGTTGTTGGCCCGTGGGCCGCCCGGGACGATCGTGACCTTGAGGCCGTATTTCTCATAGGTGCCGTCGGCAAGGGCCTGATAATAGCCCCCGTGCTCCGCCTGCGCGAGCCAGTTGGTGCCGAAGGTCACCTCAGTGAGCGGAGCTTGAGCCCGCGCGGTCGCCGGGGCCAGGCTCAGTCCCGCGACCAGTGACAGAGCCATCCACGTTTTCATCGTCATTCCATCCACCGGTCAGCCTAACGACAGCACATTCCCTGCAAAAGACGACGAATGCGCCCGCGGCGCCTTCTGTGCAGGGAGCCGGCAAGCTTGGCAAGACCGGGAGACGGTCCTCACTCCACGGACCAGGGATAGGTCCAGGTTTCCGTGAGCGTCTTGCCGCCTGCCCGTAGGAAAGCTCGCAGGTCCGTGGACTGGCCCGGTTCCAGCTTGACGTCGATGGCGACGCGGAAACCCTTCGTGTGCTCGTTCGGCACCACGAAGGTGTGGGTGATGGTTCCGGCGGACGTGGTAGGGATGAGCTGCACCTGCGCAGGATCGGCCAGGTAATAGTCTAGGTCGCCGCCGGCGAAATCGATGAGGAAGCGGCGGTGGGTCGGGTCGCTCGGGCTGTTGGAACCGCTGTTGCGGGCCGGCGACTGGAATGTGTTGATGGCCTTACCGCCTGGATGCATGCCGTTCGAGTTGGTGAGCGCCCGCAGCCGGTAGTTCACCGTCACCTCCTGCCCGGCTTCGAGGGGGCGGCTCGGCTCCCAGTAGGCGACGATGTTGTCGTGGGTCTCGTCGGGGGTCGGGATCTCGACGAGCTCCACCCGGCCCTCGCCCCATTCGCCCACCGGCTCGACCCAGTAGCTCGGCCGCTTGTGATAATAGGTCTCGAGATCCTGGTAGTTCTCGAACACCCGGTCGCGCTGCATCAGGCCGAACCCTCGCGGATTCTTGTCGCTGAAGGACGAAATGGTCTTGCTGGTCGGATTGCGGAGCGGCCGCCAGATCCACTCGCCGGCGCCGGACTGCATGAGCAGGCCGTCCGAATCGTGCAGTTCGGGCCGGAAGTCGTCCGTGCGCTTACGCTCGCTCTCGCCCTCGAAGAACATGGACGTGAGGGGGGCGAGGCCCACATTGGTAAGGGTCCGGCGAGGAAACAGGGTCGCGGTCACGTCGAGGGTCGTTTCCTTCGACGGGTAGAGGACGAACCGGTAGGCGCCGGCCACGGAGGGGCTGTCGAGAAGGGCATAGATCGTCGCCTGGTCGCTGTCAGGCTTCGGCATGTCGATCCAGAACTCCCGGAAATGCGGGAATTCCTCCGCCTCGCCGCCTTCCACGTTGATGGCCAGGCCCCTGGCCGAGGCGCCATACTTCTGGTCCGCCCCCAGGAAGCGGAAATAGCTGGCGCCCAGGAAGGCGATGACCTCGTCGAAGACCTTGGGGCTGTTGAGCGGATAGTGCAGGCGGAAGCCCGCAAAGCCCAGATTGACCGGCAGGGGCTTGTCGATCTTGTTGTGCCCGTAGTCGAACAGCTCCTTCTGGTAGGGGATCGGCGTCGGCACCCCGTCCCGCAGAATGTTCACCGTCACGGGGCGCTGGTAGAGGAAGCCGAGATGGAACAGCTGCAGGCGGAAGGGGCCGCCGCTGGACGCCAGGAGCGCCTTCTCGGGGCGGAATCGGATGTCCCGGTAATCGTCGAAGCTCAGCCGGTTCAGAGGCTCGGGCAGCTGCTGCGCCATAGGCTCGTAGGGCGCGGCCGCCAGTTCCCGGGCACGGCGGACCACGTCCTCGAAGCGGAACGGGGTAGGCGCCGGGACCCCGCCCTGCTGCGCCAGGGCCGGAAGGGCGACGCTGGCGAGGAGGCTCTGGAGAATGATTCGGCGCGTGAGATTCGTCATGGAGGGGACTGTCTTGCTCGGTCTGGAGAAGGGAAAACCGGAGATGGGGCCGGACCTCTCTCCGTCCACCTGTTCCGCTTAATAAAAGCTGAACGGTCGCAGGGGTCTGAAGGGTATCGCAGAGGGTCAAAAAAATCCTCCGAGAGGGCTAAAAAGGTCTTGTGATCCGGGTCCGATGAGCCTATTTCACTGCTTGCCCAATTTCGCACGTGCCTGTGGTCGCGTGCCGGTTGGTGGGCATCCGGACAAGAGGCCGGACAGCCGCCCGAGAGCGACCTAGCTCTCGAAACCCCTAACCGGCAGCCGGAGGCGAAACCGGCGTACCTCGTTCTCAACGGGGGACGTGACTTAAAGCAACGACGAACGGGCTTTTTTGGTCTCGCCGGCCCTCCAAAGGTCGGCACCGAAGAGGCTTGTTTATCATTGCCAGGCGTGCGGACGGGAATTCCCCATCCAATCCAAGGCAGCATCGTCGGGTGAAGAGCCCATCGCCGCTCATCGTGTCTCCATCGCACGACGCGGGATGTGACCTTCCCTCGCTGACGCCGGACGCGCAGGACCTCGCCATGCGAGGAGCCCACGACGTCTGAACTTCAATCCGGAGGCTTGAAGACCTCCATTGAACCTTTGGTGGGGAGAGCGCCATGACTGAGCGCATTCGTGAATTCCTGCGCAACCGACGTGAGGATGGCCCGTGCGTGGTCGTCGATCTCGACGTGGTCCGCGACAACTACTCGAAATTTGCCCGTGCGCTCCCCGACACGCGCGTGTTCTACGCCGTGAAGGCCAATCCTGCGCCTGAGGTGCTGAAGGCTCTCGCCCAGCTCGGTTCGTGCTTCGACACGGCTTCGGTGGTCGAAATCCAGCTCGCCCTCGAGGCTGGCGCGACGCCCGAGCGGATCTCCTTCGGCAACACGATCAAGAAGGAGCGCGACATCGCGCGGGCTCTCGAGCTCGGCGTGCGCCTCTTCGCGGTCGATTGCGAGGCCGAGGTGGAGAAGATCGTGCGTGCGGCCGCTCTGGTCGGCGTGCCGTCGTCCGACGTGCAGGTGTTCTGCCGCATCCTCTGCGACGGCGCGGGCGCCGAATGGCCCCTGTCGCGCAAGTTCGGCTGCGTTCCCGAGATGGCCGTGGACGTGCTGGAGCATGCCTATCGTCATGGTCTCGAGGCCTACGGCGTCTCGTTCCATGTGGGCTCGCAGCAGCGCAACACGGAAGCCTGGGACCAGGCGCTCGCCTCCGCGTCCGGGATCTTCCGGGAATGCGCGGCGCGCGGTATCCACCTGTCGATGGTCAACCTGGGCGGCGGTTTCCCGACGAAGTACCTGAAGTCGATCCCGCAGGTGGAAGCCTACGGCGAGTCGATCTTCCGGGCGCTCTCGAAGCACTTCGGCAACCGCCTGCCCGAAACGATCATCGAGCCGGGCCGCGGCATGGTCGGCAATGCAGGCATCATCGAGGCCGAGGTCGTCCTCATCTCGAAGAAGAGCCAGGATGAGGAGGAGGTGCGCTGGGTCTATCTCGACATCGGTAAGTTCGGCGGTCTCGCCGAGACGATGGACGAGTCGATCCGCTACCCGATCCGCAGCGAGCGTGACCACGACCGCAAGGTGCCGTGCGTGCTCGCAGGCCCGACCTGTGACTCCGCGGACGTTCTCTACGAGAAGGAGCCTTACCCGCTCCCCGTCTCGCTGGAGATCGGCGACAAGGTGCTGATCGAGGGCACGGGCGCCTACACGACCACCTATTCGGCGGTCGCGTTCAACGGCTTCCCGCCGCTCAAGTCCTACGTGATCTAACTCACGTCCCGCCTGCCTCGAACCGCGAGGCAGGCACCAACCCCTGAAAAGAGTTGTCCCGGACGGCCTGCCTATAGGCGTCGTCGGGCGCATCGGATGACCGCAAAACCGGCATCCGCGTCTGCGTCCGATGCTGTCGGCAGGTGCGAGGGCTGTCGCTCACCCCCATCCCGGGAGGCCACGGCCATGATCACGATCCGCGAGGAAATCCACCGCGACGTCGAGGCGCGCGAAGCGCTGCTCGATACCTGCTTCGGTCCCGAGCGTTTCCAGAAGACCTGCGAGCGTCTGCGCGAGGGCCGCCTGCCGGCCGAGGGCCTTGCCCTTGTCATCGAGCAGGAGGAGCGAATCGTCGGCACCGTGCGCCTGTGGCATGTCTCGGCCGGTCCGAACCGGCCGGCGCTGATGCTCGGCCCGATCGCCATTGACCCGGCTCTGCAGGGCCTCGGCCTTGGAGCGAAGCTCATGAACGAGGCTCTGACCCGCTCCTCCCGCCGCGACCACAAAGCCGTCCTGCTGGTGGGCGATGCGCCCTATTACGCGCGCTTCGGCTTCTCGACCGACAAGACCGGCTCCCTCTGGCTGCCCGGGCCTTACGAGCGCGGCCGCTTCCTGGCGCTGGAGCTGCAGGCGGGAGCCCTCGAGGGCGCCCAGGGCCTCGTCTCGGCCACGGGCCGCCTGGAGGAGAAGCCGGATCTCGCGGCGCTCGCCGCCGCGGCCGCCCAGGGCACTCTGCCGGGCTTCAACCGCGCCGCATAAATCCCTCAGGAGTTGACGCGCGCCGCACCGGAAGGAATGGTGCGGCGCGCTTTCGTTTGCCACCGATCAACCCCCAACCCGTCGGCATTCCGGCGAAGGAGTAACATCGATGACCAACTGGCCCGTCCATGGCCGCATCACCGGCCCGATCGTGATGATCGGCTTCGGCTCGATCGGCAAAGGCATGCTGCCCCTGATCGAGCGCCACTTCGAGTTCGACCGGAGCCGCTTCGTGGTCATCGATCCGAACGATGCCGACCGCAAGATCCTGGACGAGCGCGGGATCCGGTTCGTCCACCAGGGCCTGTCGCCCGAGAACTATCGCCACCTCCTGCAGCCCCTTCTGACGGAAGGCGGCGGGCAGGGCTTCTGCGTGAACCTCTCGGTCGACACTTCCTCGCGGGACATCCTGGAGCTCTGCCGCGAGGTCGGCGCGCTCTATATCGATACGGTGGCCGAGCCCTGGGCTGGCTTCTATTTCGACAAGGATGCCGGACCGGCCGCGCGCACCAACTATGCCCTGCGCGAGCGGATCCTCGACGCGCGCCGCAAGAGCCCCGGCGGCACGACGGCCGTGTCCTGCTGTGGCGCCAATCCGGGCATGGTGTCCTGGTTCGTGAAGCAGGCGCTTCTGAACCTCGCCAAGGACATGAACATCGAGCATGAGGAGCCGAAATCCCGCGAGGAATGGGCCCGGCTCATGCAGCGCGTCGGCGTGAAGGGCATCCACATCGCCGAGCGCGACACCCAGCGCGCCACCTCCGAGAAGCCTATGGGCGTCTTCGTGAACACCTGGTCGGTGGAAGGCTTCGTGTCGGAAGGCCTGCAGCCGTCCGAACTCGGCTGGGGCACCCACGAGACCTGGATGCCCGAGAATGCCCACACCCACGAGACGGGCTGCCAGTCGGCGATCTACCTGCTCCAGCCCGGCGCCAATACGCGGGTGCGCTCCTGGTGCCCGACCCCGGGCCCGCAATACGGCTTCCTGGTGACGCACAACGAGTCGATCTCGATCGCGGATTTCTTCACCGTGCGCGAGGGGGACAAGGTCGTCTACCGGCCGACTTGCCACTATGCCTATCATCCGTGCAACGAGGCGGTGCTGTCGCTCCACGAGATGTTCGGCCAGGCCGGCAAGGCGCAGGACAAGTTCCACATTCTTACCGAGAGTGAGATCGTCGACGGCATCGACGAGCTGGGCGTCCTGCTCTACGGGCACGCCAAGAACGCCTATTGGTACGGCTCGCAGCTCTCCATCGACGAGACGCGGCTCATCGCGCCCTATCAGAACGCCACCGGCCTTCAGGTGACCTCCGCGGTGCTCGCCGGCATGGTCTGGGCTCTGGAGAATCCGGAGGCCGGCATCGTGGAGGCGGACGACATCGACTTCCGCCGCTGCCTCGAGGTGCAGATGCCCTATCTCGGCCCGGTCGTGGGCGTCTACACGGATTGGACGCCCCTCGCGGACCGTCCCGGCTTCTTCCCTGAGGATATCGACACGTCGGATCCGTGGCAGTTCCGGAACGTTCTGGTACGATAAGAAGACAGGCCCTCACCCCCGGTCGCGACGGCCGGGGGTGAGGGCGGAGACCGAGCGATGCCCCATTTCGAGCCTTTCTATGCCGACAAGCTTCGTGGCTCGCTGGGGATCGTGGATGCCCAGGCCGTGCTCGACCTGAGGAGTGCCTCCCGCGAAAAGGCCCTGCGCTCCATCCAGGATCTGCTGGAGCGCAGCAGATTCGCCCAGAGCCGGGCCGTCGCGATCCGCCTCGCTCCGCCGCCCGAGGGCGGCGGCGAGACCCTGTTCCAGCCTGTCGGCAAGGCGCTGCTCGATGCCAAGAAACGCGGCTGGATCGACCGCCTGCAGACCCTTCCGGCGCAGGACGGTCTCGGCTTCTACGTGGTGCTCGCCGGAAAGCCCGAGACCGCCGCCTGATCAGGCGCGCGCAGGGCGGGCCCGGGGCCGCCTCAGGCTGCGGATGAATCCGGCCAGGACAAGCAGGCAGCCCCAGGCCGTCACGAAGCCGAGACCGCCCGCGACGATCCCTTCCTCGGTCACCGGCACGGCGGGCTCGAAATCCTGATAGGTCGCCTCAAGCACGTCCGTGTCGCCGTCCCGCGCCATGAGGGCCATCCGCCCGAAGGGGCCGGCCGAGATCATCTCCCGGCGATGGGTTTCGAGGCGCGAGAGGCGCTCCGCATTGGCCTGCATGGCGACGCCCTGGCGGCTCACGAGGTCGTCCGCATTGCCGCGTAGGCGCAGGATGGCGCCCTCCCGGCTCTCGCCGTTGCTTCGGGCATCCGCATCGAAACGCTGGAGGAGCCGGGTCAGCTCGTCGATGGAGCCGCCGAGGCGCTGACGATATTGCTGGGAAAATTCAGGCACCTGCGAGGCCAGGACCCCGCCCAGGAGGCCGAAGCCGAAAGCCACGATGCGCGCGATCCTGAACAAGAGCCCCCTCCCTAGGAACCAAGCGCCTCGACGATATCTTGTTCCATGACCTCGTCCAGGGGCTTGGGAATCTTGCAGGCGCGGGTCTTCGCGCCCGGCTCTATGATCAGGATAACGGTCTCGATGCCCGGGCAGGCCGGGTCCGTGCAGGCGATCTCGTTCACCGCGAAGGCAGTATCGGGCGGGAAGGGACGGGCCGCAGCGACCAGGGCTTTCACGCGTGCAATCGCTTCCCGGTCGGGCCTTGGCGGACCGAGAGCACGCCGGAGGAATGCGCCGAGCCGGGCCAAGGGCGTCAGGGGAGGGTCAGGATTCCAGCCTGCCCGTCCTCGCAGCCGAAGGCGAGGTGCCGGCCGGCCTTGTCCCAAGCCATAGCCGTGATGCCGCTGCCCTGCACGGCGGGACGCACCAGCAGTTCCGAGGCGTCGGCGAGGCGGATCAGCAGGATGCAGCCATCCTCGTAGCCGACCGCGAGCACATAGGCGTTGGGATGAAACGCCACCCGGCTGACCTTGGCCGGGCGCACGCCGCATTCCCGCGGCGCCTTGCCCATGGGGCCTTCCTTGGACTCGAAGGGCCAGATGATGGCCGCTTCGGCGCCCGAGGTGGCGAGCCACTTGCCGTCATGGGACCAAGTCAGGGAGCGCGTCTTCGACGGATAGCCGCTCATGCGCATGTGCCCCTTGTCGGGCAGGAGACGCCAGCCGTGCAGGGCGTTTTCCTGCATGGACGTGACGACGAACCGCGCGTCGGGAGACCAGGTCACGTCGAGATGCGAGCCCTTCCATTCGAGCTGCTCGGGCTTGGCCTCCACATTGGGGAACCACAGGGTGGCGCCATTGTAATGGGCGATGGCGAGCCGATAGCCCTTGGGCGCAAAGGCGAGGCCGCGGGCCGTGGATGCAACCTCCAGCACCTTCTCGCGACCCTTGTCGTCCCGCGCCGTCACCCGGCGCCCAGCGCCATACGCGAAGGCGCCGCTGGACGAGATGGCGAGCGAATCGATCCAGGCGCCTTTCGTCTCCGCAAGAGTCCGAGTAGAGCCGTCGGCGCCCGTCACAGCCACGCGGCCGTCGTCGCCGCCCGAGAGCAGCCGCTCGCCGTCGCTGACGGCCACAAGCACGCCGGCATCCGGATGCGCCTCGACACGATGGGTCTCACCGTCCTTCGCCAGCAGCACGCCTCCGTCACCGAGGGCGAATGCCGCGGTGCCCTTCAGCCAGCCGAGGGCCGTGACATGCGCTCCCGCCTCGACGGGGACGATGTTCTGGGTGAGAGACGGAGCGGTTCCAGCGGTCATCAGCGCGATCCTTTCGCCGGAGCGATAGCATAGATTGGCGGAGGGGAGGCAAGAACTCGCGGTCATTCCGGGACAGCGCGCCTCTGTCGTCATTCCGGGGCGCCGTAGGCGAGCCCGGAACCCATAACCACCTGCGTTTCAGGAGAAAGAGCTGCGATAACCGTTGCGCCTTATCCTGCATCGTCAGCGGTTATGGGTTCCGGGCCCAGCGCTTCGCGCTGTCCCGGAATGACGGAGTAAGGTTCCTCAGACTGCGCAGGCGAGGAAGCCTTCGCGGATCGCCTTCTCGTTCAGGTCGCGGCCGATGAAGACGACCTTGGAATCGCGCTTCTCGCCCGGCTTCCAGTCGCCCTGCACATCCCCGTCGAGGATCATGTGGACGCCCTGGAAGACGAAGCGCTTCGGCTCGTTCGGGAAGGCCACGATGCCCTTGCAGCGCAGGATGTTGGGGCCTTCCACCTGGGTCAGGTTCGAGATCCAGGGCATGAACTTCTCCGGATCGACCTCGCCGTCCACACGCACCGAGATGGACTGCATGTCCTCGTCGTGATGGTGGTGATGGCCCTCCTCGAGGAAGTCGGGTTCGAGCTCGATGATCCGGTCGAGGTCGAAGGCCTTGCGGTCGAGCACTTCGCTGATCGGAATGGCGCAGTTCTGGGTCCGGTGCACCTTCGCATAGGGATTGATGGAGCGGATGCGGGCCTCGACGGCGTCGAGCTCCTCGGGCGTCACGAGATCTGTCTTGTTGAGGATGATCACGTCCGCGAAGGCGATCTGGTTCTTGGCCTCGGGCGCATCCTTGAGCCGGTCGGCCAGCCACTTGGCATCCGCCACCGTCACGACCGCGTCGAGCCGGGCCGTGTCGGACACGTCCTGGTCCATGAAGAAGGTCTGGGCCACGGGCGCGGGGTCCGCGAGGCCGGTGGTCTCGACGATGATGGCGTCGAACTTGCCCTTCCGTTTCATCAGGCCGTCGAGGATGCGGATCAGGTCGCCGCGCACCGTGCAGCAGATGCACCCGTTGTTCATCTCGAACACTTCTTCGTCGGCGCCGACGACGAGCTCGTTGTCGATGCCGATCTCGCCGAATTCGTTGACGATGACGGCGTATTTCTTGCCGTGCGGCTCGGTCAGGATGCGGTTGAGGAGCGTCGTCTTTCCGGCGCCGAGATAGCCTGTGAGAACGGTAACGGGAATCTTGTCGGTCATCGGATGGTCCGCAGATTGTAGTCCTTCCCGAGAGGGAAAGATCGGCCTTCAGGCCGAGGGGTGGAAATGCCAGGCTGGGCGAGGTCGCGCTGCGGCTCCGCCCCGGATCGCGAGCGATCCGCCCTTCCCGCGAGGGGAGGGTGGCTTCAGCTCGAGAGGGCCGTGCTGAAGGCTCTTATATTGTGTCGCATCATCTCAATGTAAGTGCCGGCCGGCCCCTCGGGCCCCGAGAGCGCATCGGAAAAGACGCGCTCGCCGATCCGGGCGCCGGTCTCCTGGGCAATCCGCTCCATGAGGCGCGGGTCCGAGACATTCTCGACGAAGATGGCCTTGACCTTCTCGCGCCTGATCTGGCGGATGATCTTGGCCACATCCTTGGCGGAGGCCTCCGCGTCCGTCGAGACCCCCTGCGGCGCGACGAAGACGATGCCGTAGGCCTCCTGGAAATACCGGAAGGCGTCGTGCGACGTGATGATCCGGCGCCGCTCCTTCGGGATGCGGGCGACGATCTCCTTGATCTCCGTGTCGAGGGCATCCAGCCGGGCGAGATAGGCAGCGGCCTGCGCCTCGTAGGCGGCCTTCCCGGCGGGGTCGGCCGCCGTCAGGGCATCCCGGATATTGGTCACGTAGACCTTGGCATTGGCGACGTTCTGCCAGGCGTGAGGATCGAGCCCGCCATGGTCGTGTCCGTGGTCGGAACCATGATCGTGCCCTTCCCCCTCGCCTTTGACCGGTGTGATGCCCTTCGCAGCCTCCACCACGGCGGCCTTCGTGCCAGAGGAGGCGATGAGCCGGTCGATCCAGCCTTCGAACTTGAGGCCGTTGACGAACACCACCTTGGCGTCCACGAGGCGCCGCGCATCCGCCGGGGAGGGGGCGTAGACATGAGCATCGCCATTGGGGCCGACGAGGGTTGTAACCGAGACGCGCTCGCCCCCGACCTCCTTCACCAGATCGCCCAGGATCGAGAAGGTCGCCACCACGTCGAGCTTGCCGCCGGTCTGGGCCTGTCCTGAGCCGGGCAGGGCCGTGAGCGCGAGCGTTCCGGCCAGGAGTGAAAGGGCGTGTCGTCTCGTCAGCATAGGCATTCTCCTTCAGGCGGTCCGGAAGCGGATTCCAGACGGTGGTCTTCAGGCCTCCAGGTGCCGGCCGGGCCAGGCGAGCCAGAGCAGGCCGCCCTCGCGGCCGACCAGGAGGGACAGGCCGTAGATCCCGCCCGCCGTCAGGATGATGGCCGGCCCGGCCGGAAGCTCCGCATGGAAGGACAGGAGGAGGCCGCCGATCCCTGACACGATGCCGATCGCGACCGAGGCCACCATCATCATAGTGATGTCGTTGGTCCAGAACCGGGAGGCGGCCGCCGGCAGCATCATCATGCCGACCGCCAGCAGGGTGCCGAGCGCATGGAAGCCGCCCACCAGGTTGAGGACCACGAGGCCGAGAAAGACGAGATGGGTCGGCGTGCCGGCGCGGCTCACGGAGCGCAGGAAGGTGGGATCCACGCATTCGAGCACGAGCGGGCGATAGAAGAGGGCGAGCGCCAGGACCGTGATGGTCGAGATCGCCGAGATGAGCAGCAGGGTCGAATCGTCGAGGGCCAGCACCGTGCCGAAGAGCACGTGCAGCAGGTCCACGTTCGATCCCCGCAGGGACACGATGGTGACGCCGAGCGCCAGGGACAGGAGGTAAAAGGCCGCCAGGGAGGCGTCCTCCTTGAGCGCCGTGAAGCGCGACACGAGGCCCGCCGCGACGGCGACGACCACGCCCGCGACAAGGCCGCCGATGGTCATGGCCGGCAGCGACAGGCCGGCGATCAGGTAGCCGATGGCGGCGCCGGGCAGGATGGCATGGGCCATGGCGTCGCCCGTCAGGCTCATGCGGCGCAGCATGAGGAAGACGCCGACCGGCCCGCCGGCGAGCGCGATGGCGATCACGCCCACCAGGGCGCGCTGCATGAAGGCGAAGTCGGAAAAGGGGCTGAGGAGGAGATCGACCATGTGGGCGGGCTTTCGAAAGCGGCGGGCGTCAGGCAGCGCTGCGCCGACACGGGGCCGCGTAAGGGTCGTGGGCCTCGACCATGCGGCGGGCCGCGAGCAGGTTTTCGGGGCTGAGCACACGATCCGTCTCGCCCCAGGCCACGGGCTCGCGGGCGATCAGGAGGGTCTGCGGAAAGGCGCGCCGGACCATGTCGAGGTCGTGTAGCACGGCGATCACGGTCCTGTTCTCGTCGTGCCAGCGGCGGACGAGGTCGAGGAGGTCGGCCGTCGTCCGGGCGTCGATGGCCGTGAAGGGCTCGTCGAGAAGGATCAGGGAGGCGTCCTGGAGCAGCAGGCGGGCGAAGAGGGCCCGCTGCATCTGGCCACCCGAAAGGGTCGAGATGGGCCGCCGCTCGAACCCGACGAGGCCCACGGCCGCGAGCGCCTCTTCGATCCGCGTCCTGTCCCGGCGGCCGACGCCGCCGAAAAGGCCGGCCCGGGACCAGAGACCCATGGCTACGAGGTCGTAGACCAAGAGCGGGAAGGAGCGGTCGATCTCCGCCGCCTGGGGCAGGTACGCCACGGTGGCGCGGCCCGGCGGATCAATGGCGATCCGTCCATCCAGGGGCGTGAGCGTGCCGACGATGCCCTTGAGGAGGGTGGACTTGCCGGCCCCGTTCGGCCCGACGACTGCCGTCAGGCTCCCGGCCGGGATCTCGCCGTCCAGGTGGTGTACGGCCGGGTGGCGACCATAGCCGAGGGTGACTTCATGAAAGCGGATCGATGTCGCCCGCATGGCAGATCACCCCAGGACCAGGAAGACGAGAAGCCAGAGGCCCGCCAGGATGACCCCTGCGCCCGCCAGCCGCTGTCCGGCGGAGAGCCGAAGGAGCGAGAAGGTCGGAGCCGCCGCCACCGCATGGTGCGCATGGGCAGAACCGGGGTGCGAGTGCGTGTGGTCGTGATGGGCCATAAGCCTCTAGTATAGGGAGAAAGCCTCCCTTTCCAGAGGGCGTATAGTATTTTATACGCATTTTTTGATTGCAGGGATTTGTCCCTGCAATCCTAGAATGAAGGGTGGTACTGGTAGAGCCAGGTTTCGCTCAAAATTTCGTCTCCCTGGCGCAGGTAGCAGCGCATCTCCACGGGCTCGGTTCCGGTCACGGACAGGTCGAACTGGGTGCGCCAATGGCCCGGCACGTCGTTGGGGACGGCCTCGGTCAGGATGTTGGAGAACTCGCCTCGGGAGGCGGTGAGGACCGGACGCGGGATGACGCCGTTCGGCAGGCGCGCCAGGGGCTCGCCCTTGAACTCGATCATGAACTTGCGCACGCCCTTGGGCCTCACGGTGCCGGCCTGGCCGCCATTGCCGAAGCGGGTCGCCACCACCCGGGCGAGCGGGGTCGGGAAGGGCTCGTCGGCAGTCCAGTACATCCGGTAGCGCAGGTCGAAGGACTGGCCGGCCCGGGCTGGCTCCGCAGGCACCCACATGACCACGATGTTGTCGTGGATCTCGTCGTCCGTCGGGATCTCCACGAGCTGGATGGAGCCCTTGCCCCAGCCGCCCAGCGGCTCAATCCACAGTGACGGCCGGCGGTCGTAATAGACGCCGTCGAGGTAATGATCGAAGTTCCGGTCGCGCTGGAGCAGGCCGAACCCCTTCGGGTTCTCCTCCGTGAAGGCCGACGTGATGATCCGGGGCGGGTTGTTGAGGGGCCGCCAGATGCGCTCGCCCGAGCCGGTCCACATGGCGAGGCCGTCGGAATCGTGGATCTCGGGCCGCCAGTCGATGGCGGTCGGTTTGGACTTCTCCGAATACCAGTACATGGAGGTCAGCGGCGCGATGCCGAGGCGGTTCACGTCCTGGCGCAGGAACACGGCGCATTCCAGGTCCATGATCACGGACTTGGTCCGGGTCATGGCGAAGCGGTAGGCGCCCGAGACGCTGGGCCCGTCGAGGAGCGCATAGACGATGACCGTGTCGGAATCCGGCTGCGGCGTGTCGAAAAAGACGTGGGTGAAGTCCGGAAATTCCTCGTTTCGGCCGAAGACCGCCACGTCCACGGCGAGGCCGCGGGCCGAGAGGCCGTACTGGTAGAGTTCGCCGATGGCGCGGAAGTAGGAGGCACCGAGGAAGGCCACCCAGTCGTTCTTCCGCCAATCCAGCGAGCCGTCGCGCGCCTCCTGGAAACGGAAGCCCGCAAACCCCGAGTTGACCGGCAGCTTATGGGCCGGGGAATCCGCCGGCATGTCGAAATAGGCGTCGTCGTAGATGATCTCGCGGGCCTTGCCGCCCTCGACCACGTGCATGCGCACCGGCTTCTGGAAATAGCGGCCGAGGTGGAAGAACGTGACCGGGAACTTGCTCGGCCCATTGGCCCACAGGGCGAGATCGGTCTTGAACTTGATCTTGCCGTGGGCGTCGTAGTCGATCTGGTAGAGCACGTCCGCGGGCGGCTGGGGCGGCGGCGCGTAGGGTGCCTTTGCCATCTCGCGGGCGCGGGCCTTCAGGGCCTCGAACGAGAAGGGCGAGGAGGCGCCGTGCTTCAACCCCTGCTGGGCCATGGCGGAGCTCGAAAAGCCGGTGGCGGCGAGGCCCGCCGTGGCGGCTGCATATTCCAGAAACTGACGACGATTGAACATGGAAGGACAGACTTGAACTGTGGAGCCGAGACCCCTACCGACCAAGGTGGCAGGATTAAGTCACTCTTATCCTCTTGAGAAATCCGCGTCAGCCGCCAAACTGGCGCCACTCACAGGCGCCGTCGGAACAGGCGCCGCAGCTTTAAGGGAGTAAACGCCATGCGCATCACCTTCACCCGCCGCCTCGTGGGGGCGGCCGCCGCCCTCGCGATGGCCGGCGCCAGCCTGCCCGCACAGGCCCAGGATTTCATCAATATCCTGACTGGCGGGACCTCGGGGGTCTATTATCCGCTCGGCGTCGCCCTCTCGAAGGTCTTCACCGAGAAGCTGCCCGGCAGCCGTCCCTCGGTCCAGGCCACCAAGGCCTCGGTCGAGAACCTGAACCTGCTCCAGCAGGGCAAGGGCGAAATCGCCTTCACGCTCGGCGACAGCCTCGCCATGGGCTGGGCGGGCGACGAGGAGGCCGGCTTCAAGGCGAAGCTCGACAAGCTGCGCGGCGTCACGGCCATCTATCCCAACTACATCCAGGTGGTGGCCTCCAAGGATTCGGGCATCAAGACCCTGGCGGACCTGAAGGGCAAGCGCCTGTCCGTCGGCGCCCCCAAATCCGGCACCGAACTCAACGCCCGGGCGATCCTCGCCGGCGCGGGCCTCACCTACAAGGACCTGGGCAAGGTCGAGTACCTGCCCTTCGGCGAATCCGTCGAGCTGATGAAGAACCGCCAGCTCGACGCCACCCTGCAATCGGCCGGCCTCGGCGTTTCGTCGATCCGCGACCTCGCCACCTCGGTCGACATCGTGGTGGTCGAAATCCCGGCCGCCATGGTCGAGAAGGTCGGTTCTCCTTACGTAAAGGCCACGATCCCGGCCAATACCTATGAGGGCCAGACCGCCGCCGTCCCGACGGCCGCCGTCGTGAACTACCTCGTGACCCGCGAGGGCGTCAGCGACGACACGGTCTACAAGATGACCAAGGCCATCTACGAGAGCCTGCCGGAGCTCTCCGCCGCCCATGCGGCCGCCAAGGAGATCAAGCTCCAGGATGCGCTCTCGGGTATGCCGATCCCGGTCCACCCGGGCGCGCAGCGCTATTTCGACGAAAAAGGCGTGAAGAAACAGGGTTCCTAAACCCATCGGCCTATTTGACATTGGAGCCGGGGCAGGTGAACTGCTCCGGCTTTTTCATGCCGCTCAACAACAAGAACCAAACTGAAGGGGTGTCGCCATGAGCCACGGCGTCAACGCATCGGAGATCGCGGAACTGGAGGCACCTCCTCCTGCGAACCCGGAGCACGGCCTGCCGGAGAATTTCGGCACGGGGCTGCTCGGCCACCTGCTGTTCTGGATCGCGGTCTCGTTCTCGACCTTTCAGGTGGTGACGGCTTTCGGCATTCCGCTCGACCGCCCCTTCCTGGCGGGCATTTCGGCCATCCATGTGATCGGGGTAGCCTTGGTGGCCTGGGCCGTGTGGCTCGCCTTCAGGAAGGCGACGGGCCATGACGTCCTGAACGGCGTCCTGGCCTTGCTGACCCTGGCGGCCACCTACGGGCTCATCCTTGAATTCCCCGGCGGCCTGCCGAGCCAGGTTGTCCGCGCGCTCCATGTGGGCTTCCTTTGCCTCGTGGCGGGCGGCATGCTCGCCAACCACAAGGCCCACAGCCCAGCCGGAAAGCTGCTGGGCTGGGCCGTCGGCCTGATCGGCTTCGGGGTCGGGCTCTATCAATGGGGCTTCTATACGGACCTGGTGAGCCGCGCCGGAGAGCTGACCCAGGCCGACCTGGTGATCGGCATCGCGGCCATTGCGGTGCTGTTCTATCTCGTCTGGCGGGTCATGGGCCCGGCCCTTCCCATCGTGGCGGGCATCTTCCTGGCCTATTGCCTCTTCGGAAACTATCTCCCGGCGCCGTTCGACCATCGCGGCTACAGCCTGGAGCAGGTGATCGAGCACATGTCCTTCGGCACCGAGGGGCTCTACGCCACGCCCACCCTGGTCTCGGCCACCTACATCTTCCTGTTCATCCTGTTCGGCGCCTTCCTGGAACGGGCCGGCATGATCCAGCTCTTCACGGACGTGGCCATGGGCCTGTTCGGGGGTGCCAAGGGCGGCCCGGCCAAGGTGGCGGTGTTCTCCTCCGCCCTCATGGGCACGATCTCGGGTTCGGGCGTCGCCAACGTGGTCTCGACCGGCCAGTTCACCATCCCGCTCATGAAACGCTTCGGCTACAAGCCCGAATTCGCCGGGGGCGTCGAGGCAACGGCCTCCATGGGCGGGCAGATCATGCCGCCGGTCATGGGCGCGGTCGCGTTCATCATGGCCGAGACCATCGACATGCCCTATGTGGAGATTGTCAAGGCGGCCATCATTCCGGCCATTCTCTACTACGCCTCCGCGTTCCTGGCCGTGCACCTGGAAGCCGGAAAATCCGGCCTGACGGGCCTGAAGCGCTCGGAACTGCCGAGCGCGGCGCGCGCCTTGAAGGAAAAATGGCACCTCATCCTTCCCCTCGCGGTGCTCGTCTACCTGCTCTTCGCCGGTTATACGCCGCTCTTCGCAGGCTCGGTCGGACTGGCGCTCACAGTCGTCCTCATCCTGGCCGGCGCCCTGGCGCTGGGCCTGGTGAACGAGACCGTGCGGCTCGTCTTCTGGGTCGGCCTCGGCCTGCTCGCGGCCGCCTTCCTGTGGGCCGGAGTGGCCCTCGTCCTCGTGCTGGTTCTGGGGCTCGTCTTCCTGAGCCTGTTCGTGCGGGGCGGCCCAGAAACTCTTGCCGCCTGCCGGGACGGCCTCGCGGACGGTGCCCGCCAGGCACTTCCCGTCGGCCTCGCCTGCGCGGTGGTCGGCATCGTCATCGGGACCATGACCCTGACCGGCATCGGCACGATCTTCGGCAACTGGGTCGTGTCCATCGGCAAGGACTCGCTCATCACGTCGCTCGTGCTGACCATGTTCGTCAGCCTGATCCTCGGCATGGGCATCCCGACGATCCCGAACTACATCATCACGTCGTCCCTGGCGGCGCCTGCGCTCCTGAGCCTCAAGGTGCCGCTCATCGTTTCGCACATGTTCGTCTTCTATTTCGGCATCATGGCGGACCTGACGCCGCCGGTGGCGCTCGCGGCCTTTGCGGCCGCGCCCATCGCCAAGGCGTCCGGATTCAAGATCGGGTTCCAGGCCCTGCGCATCGCGCTGCCGGGCTTCGTCATCCCCTACATGGCGGTCTATGACCCGACCCTCATGCTCCAGCCGGTCCCGGGGCTCGAGGGCGCGGCCTATTGGGCAAACGTGGCCTATATCGTCGTGAAGGCGGCCCTGGCCATCCTGCTCTGGGGCGCGGCCTCGGTGGGCTATCTCGCGGCCCGGATGCCCTGGTGGGAGCGCATCGGCGCGGCGATCGCGGCCGTGTTCCTCGCCATCGCCCTCCCGGTCACCGACGAGGTCGGCTTCGTGCTGGCGGCGGCGGTCCTGGGCTTCCATTTCTGGCGGGCGCGCCGGGTGACCGGCGTCGCGGCCTCCCGGTGATCTGCCTCGCGGCCGGCGCGAAGGTCGTGCCCCTCCTGGCTGGGGTCCTCACCCTGGCCTGGACCCATTCGGTGGAAAAGATCCTCTGGGAGGAGGATTGGCGTTCAGGTCCCGCCGGGCTCGAGCTCGTCGAGGCGCGGGTGCGGGGATCCGGAGCGGGCATGGACCCGCCGCCGGAGGCGCGCTTTGAGAACGGTGTGTGGAAATGGCACCCTCAGGTGCCGCCCCTGCGCGAGGTGATCCTGCGGCGCTCGGGCGCGACGGCGGATTGGCGGATCTGCATCGAAGGTCAGTGCCGTCCGATGGACGAGCTCGTGCCGCCGGACGCCGATCCGGTCGTCATGAAGGCGTGCGAGCCTTAAAGCATCGGTCTCAAAAGTGGATTTGCACTTTTGGGATCCATCCGATGCGCTCTCTCAATCAGAGCATCGTCGAAGCGGACCATCGGGGCCGCACGATGCTCTAGGCTCCTCCGCCGATCGGCTCAACGGCGATGCAGCGGCGCCAGAGGATCGTGAGGACATAGAGGGCGAAGAGGCTGAAGAGGCCCATCAGGGCATAGCCCACCAGGTCGCCGAGCTCGAACAGCCCCGCGATGGCCCAGCCTCCGGCGATGGCGACGCCGAACACTTCCGTCCCACGAGGACCATGATGCTCAGGATCGTCACGAGATGGCGCGTGTTCATGCGCTTGGGCTGAGCCACGGTCGCGTCTCCCTTGGTTTCGACCGGGAGGGACTACCCTAATTCTCCTGTCCGGTGCAAGGTCCGCCCGCCCGAACCACCGAGTCTTTTCGTCGCCCATTCATCGTATCCATGTCCGAAACGCCCGTCTTTTCCACCGCCGCCGTCGCGGCACCCCATCCTCTCGTCGCCGAGACCGGCTTCACGATCCTGGCGGCCGGAGGCAACGCGGTCGAGGCGGCGGTCGCCATGGCGGCCAGCGCCGCGGTCCTCTGCCCCCAGGTCGTGGGCCTCGGCGCGGACGGGTTCTGGCTGGTGCGGGAGCCGGGCGGCAGGGCCCATGCCCTCGATGCCTCCGGCCCGGCCGGAAGCCTCGCGACGATCCGGCGCTACCGGGACAAGGGATACGAGGCGCTGCCCCTCGAGGGCGCGGATGCGGCCCTGACCGTGGCGGGCGCGGTCAGCGGATGGGCCCTGGCCCTTGAACTCGCCCGGTCCCGCGGCGGGCGGATGCCGCTCGACCTCCTGCTCGCGGACGCGATCCGCCTCGCCAAGGGCACCGCTCCTGCGGCCGCGCCGGAGCCATTTCCGCCGGCCGGCCAGGAAGGCTCCGTCGTCCCCCCGTCTCCGGAAGGGCAGGGCAGCGCGCCCGAGACCCTGCGGCCTTCCTCCATGCTGGCCGAGACCCTCGGGCAACTGGCCCATGCCGGACTTAGGGATTTTGCCCGGGGCGATGTGGGGCGGGAGATCGCGGCCGACCTCGAACGGCTCGGCAGCCCCGTCCAGCGGCGGGACCTGGAGAATTATCGCGCCCGGGCCGTCGAGCCCCTGTCGGTCCGCCTGCAGGCCGCGACCCTCTTCGCCCCGCCGCCGCCGAGCCAGGGGCTCGCGACCCTGCTCGCGGCCGGAATCCTCGACCGCATGGCTGTCCGCCGGACGGAGAGCGCTGCGCATCATCATGCGCTGATCGAGGCCCTCAAGCGCGCCTATGCGGTGCGGGACCGGATCGTGACCGACCCATGGGAGGTGCCGCGGGAGCCCTCGTCCTTCCTCCGGCCCGAGCGGCTGGAGCGCGAGGCCGCTGCCATCGAGGCGCAAAGGGCCGCCGCCTTTACGACGCCGGCTCCCCCGCAGGGCCGCTCTCTCTGGATCGGCTGCATCGACCGGGACGGTCTTGCGGTGTCCTGCGTCCATTCCCTCGGCCCGGAGGGCGGATCGGGCTGCGTCCTGCCCGCGACGGGCATTCTCTGGCACGCGCGGGGCATGGGCTTTTCCCTCGATTCCGGAGGCTGGAAGCCGCTGGCGCCGGGGCGTCGGCCGTTTCATGCCCTCGCGCCTGCCCTGGCGGCCTTCGCGGACGGGCGGGTGCTCGTGCTTGGGGCCGGCGGAGCCGAGGAGCCGCAGGTTCAGGTCCAGACCTTCGCGCGCCATGCCGGGATCGGCATGTCTCCGGCCGAGGCCGTGGAGGTGCCGCGCTGGGCGCTCATGCCGGCGACCGGGACCGAGCCTGCCGTGCTGCGGATCGAGGCGGAGTTCGACCCCGCCCTTGCGCGGGATCTGTCTCGCCTGGGACATCGGGTGGGGGAGGCCGGGACAGGGCCCGCGGCCGCCTTCGGAGAGGCGGGGTTTCTGGTCAAGCATCCTCGCGACGGACGCGTGGCGGGAGCATCTGATCCCCGTTCCGGCGGTGCCGTGCTGGGCCTGTGAGGCGCCTCAGCTCGCGAGGCCGGAGGTCCAGAAGCCGAAGAGAAGGCTTCCGCCGAGAACGGCCACGAAGGCGGCCGCCAGAAGCTCGAGAGCGGCGACCGCCACTGCCCCCGTGGCGCCGCGCCCTCCTGCGAGGGCAAGGGCAGCTGCCTTGGCGAAGACCGCGAGCGCCGCGATGGCGCCCGTCGTGAGGGCGGTGCCGAGGGCCATCGCGAAGGTCGCCGCGAGGCCTGCCGCGAAGAGGCCTTGCGAAAGGGCGAAAACCAGCACCACCAGGGCACCCGTGCAGGGGCGGATGCCGGCGGCCAGCACCACGCCTGCCATGTCCCGCCAGCGGGTCAGGCGGCGCAGCTCTTCGGGCTCCGGCATATGGACATGGTCGCAGGCCGCACCTTGTGTGGGGGCTGCCAGAGGATCGCGGGCGAGCGCCAGGACGCCCAAGACCTTGCCGGCCTTGCGCCAGGTGATGAGAAGGCCCAGCAGGGCCACGGCGCCGAAGCTCACCCATTCGACCGTGGTCGCGACCCGGGTCATGGTGGCGGCGGTGGCCTGGAACAGGAGCGCCAGGAGGCTGACGATCAGGATCGCCACGAGGGCCTGGACGAGGGCGGCCGCGAGGCTGAGGGCAAAGCCCTTCGCGAGGGCCCGCCCGTCGGCGACCAGATAGGCCGCGATGACGCCCTTGCCGTGGCCGGGACCGGCTGCGTGGAAGACGCCATAGGCGAAGCCGACCAGGATCAGGGTCCACAGGGCAGCTCCGTCGCTCTTCAGGGCGACGACGTTCTGCTGGAGGCTTTTGTAGAAGCGGCTCTGGGCCTCGATGATGGCGGCCCCGAGCTGTCCCGTGGGCGCCGCCTCCCGCAGGCCCATGCCGAAGGGATTGCGAGCCGGAGGCGCCGCACCCGGCGAGAGCCACCACAGGAGGAGCGCGAGCGCGAGGGCGACGAGGGCCATGGTCGCAAGGGCAAGGCCGAGCCGGGCGACCGGGCGGATCCTGCCGGGGCCGGAGAAGCCGAGAGGTTCGGCAGTCACGGACATGCGACGATAGCCTTGTTGGCGAACTCGACCCCGTAGGTGGAGGCCGCCGTCAGGGTTTCGAAGAAGGCTTCCGAGAGGGGCTGCGCCTGAGCCTGGGCGGGCTGATCGGCGTTCTTCGGGCGCGTGATGTTGATGGCGCAGCCCTGCGGTGCGGCGCCGGCGAGCGCTACCGCATTCCCTTCGGCAAGGCCAAACGAGACGAAATAGGTCGGGTCGTAGACCTCCAGCGAGAGGGTCTTGGCGGCGGCGGGCGCCTTCAGGGGCAGAAGATAGACCAGGGTCAGCGCCTCTTCCCCATAAGTCATGCTGTAGTCCCGCGGCGAATCGAAATCCTGCTTCCGGCCATTGCCCTTGAGCACCGTGAAATACGCGAATTCCGAAAGCGATTCGGTGTTCTCTTTCGCGAGGTCCTGCAATTCGTCCGGCGTCAGCTTGCCGTCGCCGTTCCGGTCGAGGCCCTGGGTCATGAAGGCCGAATAGCCCTTGTCGAAGGTCCAGGCATGGCGGATGCCGGTCACGCGTCCCTCGGAATCATAGAGGAGCTCCGCCTTGGCCGTCACCCACACATGGGGATGCGCGATGGCCGGGGACGCGAGCAGCGCAAAGGCGGCAGCGAAAAGGCTTGAGGCGAGGCGAGGGATCATGCGGTTCCTCGTCTGGGGCGGCCTGGGCCGCCGGGTCGGTCTGGCTTCCTCATCTAGGCCATGATGGTTAATGGAGGCAAAATGAGGCCGCTTCATTGACGGGGGATGGAGGTATATGTCAGCATTGCTGACATAATAAGCGCATAGACAAGACCGGGCCACCGGCGGCAGAACCCAGACTCCAGGAGGAAACGGATGATGGCCGAAGGGCAGGTAGCGCTCCGCGACGTATCGCTCGACGACAAATACGACCTCACCAAGGACCGGGTTTTCATCACCGGTACCCAGGCCGTGGTTCGCATGCTGCTCATGCAGCGCGAGCGGGACCGGCTCGCCGGTCTGAACACGGCGGGCTTCGTCTCCGGCTATCGCGGCTCGCCGCTGGGCGGCATGGACCAGAACCTGTGGCGCGCGCGGCGCTGGCTGGACGAGGCGAACATTCTCTTCCAGCCGGGCCTCAACGAGGAACTTGCCGCGACGGCCGTGTGGGGCTCGCAACAGGCCGAGATCCGCGGCGACGGCAAGCACGATGGCGTTTTTGGCCTCTGGTACGGCAAGGGCCCGGGCGTCGACCGTTCCGGCGACGTGTTCCGCCACGCCAACATGGCCGGCTCGTCGAAACATGGCGGCGTGCTCGCCCTCATGGGCGACGACCACACGGCCGAGTCCTCCACGGTTGCGCACCAGTCGGAATTCCACTTCGTCGACGTGATGATGCCGATCCTGAACCCGGCGGGCGTTCAGGAGATCCTGGATTACGGCCTCTACGGCTATGCCATGAGCCGCTTCTGCGGCACCTGGGTGGCGTTCAAATGCGTGAAGGAGAACATCGAGTCGACCGCCTCCGTCGATGGCGCCCTCGACCGGGTGAAGATCGCTCTTCCCGACGATTTCCAGATGCCGCCCGGCGGCCTCAACATCCGTGCACGCGACGGAGTGCTCGACCAGGAGGCCCGGCTCCAGGATTACAAGCGCGACGCCATGATGGCCTTCGTGCGCGCCAACAACCTGAACCGCATCGTGCTCTCCGGCGGGCGTCAGCCCAAGATCGGCGTGATCACGGTCGGCAAGTCCTATCTCGACGTGCGCCAGGCGCTGGACGAGCTCGGCCTCGACGAGGTGAAGGCCAACGACATGGGCCTGCGCCTCTACAAGGTGGCCTGCCCCTGGCCTCTCTCTCAAGCCGAGCTTGCGGATTTCGCGCGGGGGCTCGATCTCGTCATCGTGGTCGAGGAGAAGCGCTCCCTCATCGAAGTGCAGCTGCGCGAGGAGCTCTACGGCACTGCCAACCAGCCGCTGTGCATCGGCAAGAGGGACGAGAGCGGCAACTGGCTCTTCCCCGTCAAGGGCGCGCTCGACCCCAACGACATCGCGGTTGCGATCGGCGAGCGGCTGCTCAGATACCACAACAACGACGACCTGCGCGGACGGGTCGAGCGGCTGCGCCATGCGCAGCAGGTCCTGGCTGCCACATCGGATGTTGCGACGCGCATCCCGCATTTCTGCTCCGGCTGCCCGCACAACACCTCGACCAAGGTGCCGGAGGGCATGCGCGCCTATGCGGGCATCGGCTGCCACTACATGGTGCAGTGGATGGACCGGGAGACCGACGGCTTCACGCAGATGGGGGGCGAGGGCGCCAACTGGATCGGCGAGGCGCCGTTCTCGACGCGTGGACACGTGTTCCAGAATCTCGGCGACGGTACCTACAACCATTCGGGCGTGCTGGCCCTGCGCTGGGCCATCCATACGAAGACGAACGTCACCTACAAGATCCTGTTCAACGACGCGGTCGCCATGACAGGCGGGCAGAAGCACGAGGGCGGGATCACGGTCGACATGATCGCGCGCCAGGTGCGCGAGGAGGGCGTGGAACGCATCGCCCTCGTGACGGACGAGCCGCACAAATACCCGAAATCCATCCGCTGGCCGCAGGGGATGACGATCCATCACCGCTCCGCCCTCGAGGCGGTGCAGCGGGAGCTCGCGGCCCTGCCGGGCGTGACGGTGATGATCTACGACCAGACCTGCGCATCCGAGAAGCGCCGGCGCCGCAAGCGCGGCGAGTTTCCCGATCCCGACAAGCGCGTCCTCATCAACGATCTCGTCTGCGAGGGATGCGGCGATTGCTCGGTGCAGTCCAACTGCGTCGCGGTGCAGCCGGTCGAGACGGAGTTCGGCCGCAAGCGGCAGATCGACCAGTCGAACTGCAACAAGGATTTCTCCTGCGTGTCGGGCTTCTGCCCGTCCTTCGTGACGGTGCACGGCGCCAAGGTGAAGAAGGCGGCGCCCGTCCAGGCCCGTGACGACGGGGCGCTTCCGGCACTTCCTGAACCTGCGATCCCGGCCATCGACCGGACCTTCAACATCATCGTCACGGGCGTCGGCGGCACAGGCGTCGTCACCATCGGGGCGATCCTCGGCATGGCGGCCCATCTCGAGGGTAAGGGCCTCGGCATGATCGACATGGCGGGCCTCGCCCAGAAGGGCGGCGCGGTCTACAGCCACGTGCGGCTCGCCAATGCGCAGGACGACATCAACGCCATCCGGGTCTCGGCCGAGTCGGCGGATCTGGTCCTCGGCTGCGACCTTGTCGTGACCGGCACCAAAAAGGTGCTGGCCTCGGTCAGGAAGGGACGGACGGCGCTGGTCGTCAACACCGCCGAGGTCATGCCCGGCGAGTTCACCCGCAACGCCGATTTCTCCCTGCCGACGGAGCGTCTCAAGCGCGCCGTCGTGTCGGCCGCAGGAGCCGACGGCGTCGATTTCATCGACGCGACCGCCACTGCCAACGCGCTTCTTGGCAATGCGATCGCGGCCAACATGTTCATGCTGGGCTACGCCTACCAGAAGGGGCGCGTGCCGCTCTCTCGCGCGGCCATCGAGAAGGCCATCGAGCTCAATGGCGAGGCCGTCAAGATGAACCTTGCGGCCTTTGCGTGGGGCCGGCGTGCCGCCGTTGCGCCCGAAATGCTGGCGGTCCTCATGACCGACGCCAAGGCGCCGACCGAATCCCGCAGGTTGTCGGAAACCCTCGACGAGACCATCGACCGGCGCGCGCAGTTCCTCACCGATTACCAGAATGCCCGCTATGCCGTGCGCTATCGCCGGGCCGTGGAGCGCGTGCGCGCCGCGGAGGAAAAGGCCGTTCCGGGCTCGACCAGCCTGACCGACGCGGTGGTGCGTTCGCTCTTCAAGCTCATGGCATACAAGGACGAGTACGAGGTGGCGCGCCTTTATACGGACGGCAGCTTCGAGCGGCAGGTGGCCTCCACCTTCGAGGGCGAGAATCTGCGCTACGAGTTCCACCTCGCGCCGCCGCTTTTCGCCCGCAAGGACCCGGCGACGGGATTGCCGCGCAAGATGAGCTTCGGGCCGCGGATGATGAAGGTCTTCCGGGTTCTGGCACGGCTCAAGGGCCTGCGTGGCACGCCTCTCGACGTGTTCGGCTACACCCATGAGCGCCGCACCGAGCGCCGGCTTGTGCGCGACTACGAGGCCCTGCTCCAGGAGATCCTGTCACGGCTCGATGCGGACAATCACGCAACGGCCGTGGGGCTTGCATCGCTGCCGCAGAAGATCCGCGGCTTCGGCCATGTGAAGGAGCGCAACCTCAAGGCCGCCAAGGCCGAGGAGGCGGAGCTTCTCGCCCGCTTCCGCGCCGCCGCGCCGGCGATGGCGCTTGCAGCGGAGTAAGGCCGCGGAAGCAGGGGCTTCAGAGGTCGAGAATCCAGTTCTCGCCGACGAGATCGTGCCCGAAGCTGTGGTGCGCTTCCGCGCTGACCAGCCGGAAGCCCGCCTTGGCGTAGATGCCGCGCGCCGCGTGCAGGACATCGTTGGTCCATAGGGTTACCTGCCGGTAGCCGCGCTCCCGCGAGAAGCGGATTGCCTCGTCCACAAGGCGTTTGCCGACGCCGAGGCCGCGGGCCTTCGGCTCCACGTAGAGAAGCCGCAGCTTCGCGACCTCGTCCGATTGCCTGACGATGAAGATGGAGCCGAGAATGTCTCCGTCCCGCTCCGCGATCCAGCAGCGCTCCCGGTCCGGATCGAAGGACTTGATGAAGCCCGCGACGATTTCGGCCACGAGGGCCTCGAAGGTCTCGTCCCAGCCGTATTTCTGAAAGTAGAGTGCCCCGTGCCGATGGACGATCCAGCCCATGTCGCCCGGGCGATGCGGGCGCAGGGTGAGCGGAGCGTCGGTGTCCGTCAGACCGCCGAGCCGCTCCTCGATGAGGCGCATGGCCGCGACGATCCGCTCCTGGTCGTTCTCCGGGAGGGGCGTCAGGAGCGCGGCGATCTGCTCGCGGGACTGGCGGTCGAGAGGCGCGAAGGCCTCCCGTCCCATGTCGGTCAGGGTCAGGTGGTGCTGGCGCCCGTCGCTCGCGGAGCGCTCCCGCCGGACAAGGCCCTGCTCTTCGAAGCGCTTCAGGATGCGGCTGAGATAACCGGCATCGAGTTCGAGCTCTTGGCACAGTTCGCCCGAGGTCGGGCTCGGCCGGTGGGCCAGTTCGTAGAGGACCCGCGCCTCCGTGAGTGTGAAGGGACTGTCGAGCAGACCCTCCCGCAGCACGCCAAGCCGGCGGGTGTAGAAGCGGGTGAAACGGCGGAACGCGGCGACGCGATCCTCGGCCGGAACGGAATGCATCATGGCCGAACCTCCTTGAGAAGGAGGAGCTTGCGGCAAGTATTTGACTGAGTCAAATAATTTTCGAGATGCTCAATCGAGCCGCCACTCGATCGGAGCGAGACCCTTCGAGGCAAGCCAGGCATTGGCGCGACTGAAAGGCTTCGTCCCCCTGAAATCGCGCTGGCGATTGAGCGGGGAGGGATGGCCTGCCTCGATCAGCAGGTGCTTGTCCGCATCCACCAATGCGGCGCGCTCCCGCGCCTTGGCGCCCCAGAGCAGGAAGACCACGGCGCTCCGGCGCCGGGAGATGGCCGTAACCGCATCGTCCACGAGCGCCGACCAACCGAGCTTCAGATGTGCCCCCGCCTTGCCGGCCTCGACCGTGAGCGCCGTGTTGAGGAGGAGCACGCCCTGCTCGGCCCAGCGGGTCAGGTCTCCGCTTCGCGGCATGGGTACGCCGAGATCCTCCGCCATCTCGGCCAGGATCGTCCTGAGCGACGCCGGGAACCGGCGCGTTCCGGCATACGAGAAGGCGAGGCCGTGTGCGTCGCCGGGCGTGGGATAGGGGTCCTGGCCCAGGATGACGACCTTGACGCTCTCCAGGGGCGTGAGGAGGAGGCTGGCGAAGACCTTTTCGGGCGGCGGCAGCACATGGGCGCCTTTAGCGACGGCGTCGTCGATTTCGGCCGCGATGGCGTCGGCCCGCCTATTTGCGAAGAACGGCAGGGAAAGCCAGGAGGCGGCCCGCGGATCGGCGCGGAAGGCCGCAAGGGCTTCGCTGACGGGACCTGTCATCGGGCGGCATCCTCCATCCGGATTCGCGGGTAGCATTGCGGCAGGACGCTGTCGAGCATCCGGCTGTGACCAGGCGGACACCTGCCACAAGGAACGGCACCTGCGCTGCGCCGTTCATTCAGGCAGATCCTGCGAGAGGCCGCGCCCGTCTATCCCCCAGGCGTCCCGGCCCATGGAGATTCCCATGACGGACCACTCAGACCTGCCCCCGACCCACACCACCAAGCCCATGAGCCCACCGCCGCCCTCGAAGGAGCCGACAGTCGAGATGCTCAAGGGCGATATCAACAGCGGCCGGACCGGCGACAAGAACCCGGTCTACGACCCGGGGCTCGCCTCCCTCGGTGCGGACGACGAGGCTGCCGGGACGCCAGCCTCGCCCTTCCGGATCGCCCTGGCCCGCGCCCAGGAGAACCTCGTGCGCTGGTCGAATGGTGCGCGGGCCCTTGGCGCAGCCCATGACAAGCAGGACGGCTTCCCAACCCTGTTCGTCAGCTTTATCGTTGCAATCGGCGTCGTTCTCGTATTCGGCACCTGGTTCGCCAGAGGCGGCTGACAGCGAGCACATCGTTCGCCCCTTGCCGTGACCGGAAAGGGCCAATCGTGAGCCTTTCTGAAGCTTCTGTAAGCCCGGCCGCACATCCGCGCGTCGTGATTATAGGTGCGGGTTTCGGCGGTCTCGAGGCCGCAAAGGCGCTGCGCCATGTTCCGGTCGACGTTACCGTCATCGACCGTCACAACTACCATTGTTTCCAGCCGCTTCTCTATCAGGTGGCGACCGCGACCCTCTCGCCTTCGGACATTGCGTGGCCGATCCGAGGCATCCTGCGAAATCAGCGCAATGTGACGGTTCTCATGGCCGAGGTCACGGGCGTGAACACCGAGAAGCGCCTTGTCCATGCAGGGCCGGTCGCGGTTCCGTACGACTATCTTGTTCTCGCAACGGGCGCGACGCATTCCTATTTCGGACACGACGAGTGGGCCGACGCGGCCCCGGGGCTGAAGCAGATCGAGGATGCGACACGGATCCGGCGGCGGATCCTCCTCGCTTTCGAAAAGGCCGAGTTGACGCAGGACCCCACAGAGCACGAGCGTCTTCTGACCTTCGTGATCGTCGGCGGCGGCCCCACCGGGGTCGAGATGGCAGGAGCCATCGCCGAAGTGGCCTGCCAGACCTTGCCGTCCGAATTCCGAAACGTGGATCTGCGCCAATCCCGCATCCTCCTTCTCGAGGCAGGGCCGCGCCTGCTCGCAGCCTTTCCGGAGGATCTCTCGGCCTACGCGCAACGGGAGCTGGAGCGCCTCGGCGTCGAGGTCAGGACCGGGACGGCGGTCACACGGTGCGATTCGCATGGCGTTGAAACCAGCAGCGGGCGGATCGAAGCCGGTACCATCATCTGGGCCGCAGGTGTCGTCGCCTCACCGGCCGCGCGCTGGCTCGATGCGGAGCGGGACAAGGCCGGGCGCATCAAAGTGGCCTCCGACCTAACGATCCCCGGAAGACCAGAGATCTTCGCCATCGGCGACACGGCCGCGCCGGTCACGGCGGACGGCCGTCCCGTCCCGGGCATCGCGCCTGCCGCCAAACAAATGGGTGGCTACGTCGCGAGCGTCATCACGGCCCGGGTGTCCGGGCATACGGTCCCGGGGCCATTTCGATACCGCCATCAGGGAGACCTTGCCACGATCGGGCGCAAGGTCGCGGTCGTGAAGCTCAAACATGTGCAGTTGCGCGGTTTCGTCGGCTGGGTGTTCTGGGGGGTAGCCCACATTTATTTCCTGATCGGCATCCGAAACCGCTTCGTCGTCGCCTTCAACTGGCTCTGGAATTACTTCACGTTTCAGCGCGGTGCGCGCCTCATTACCGAGACCGGGCCAGCTGCTCAGGAGCAGGCCGCTCCCCAGTCCCAGGACGCGCCCGAAAGGGTCGGCTAGGGAATCGCCGACGGGGGCCGTCGACAGGTTGTTACTTCTGTGACACGTTTCGGGCGTAGGCTCCGTTCATCACCTGTGGACCCCATCCCATGCGAGGACATTCGACCATGCTCCCCAGCCGACCGCTGGCCGCCCTGCGTGCGGGCTTTCTTGGCTTATCCCTGCTCCTGTCGGGCACGGCCCTGGCCCAGGAGGCCGTGACGATCCGCTTCGTGCAGACCAACGACATCGACCGCATGAGCCCCGAGAAGGGCCGGGGCGGCTTCGCGAAGCTCGCGACGGTGATCAAGGAGGAACGGGCCAAGGGCAACGCCTTCTTCGTCCATTCCGGCGATACTCTCTCGCCCTCGCTGCTCTCCGGGTTCGATAAGGGCGCCCACATCATCGACATCCTCAACCGGATGGGCGTGGACGCCATGGTGCCGGGCAACCACGAATTCGACCTCGGGGCCGATGTGTTCCGGGCGCGCCTGGCGGAGGCCAAGTTCGATATCCTCGCCACCAACATCGTCGACGGCGAAGGCATGCCGGCCAATACCAAGGCCGACAAGATCGTCGATGTCCAGGGCGTCAAGGTCGGCTTCTTCGGCCTGACGACGGAAGACACCCCCATCGTGTCGAGCCCGGGCAACATCAAGTTCAAGTCCTCGATCAATACCGGCCGCGACAAGGTCAAGGATCTGCGTGCCAAGGGCGCCGACATCGTGGTGGCGGTGGTCCATACGCCTCTCGAGGTCGACATGCTGCTGGCGCGCTCGTCGGGCGCCGACGTGATCCTCAGCGGCCACGACGAGCACCTGCTCGCCTTCTATGACGGCAAGGTCGCGGTGACGGAATCCGAGTCGCAGGGCAACTACATCAACGTCGTCGAGCTCACGGTGAAGAAGACCGAGAAGGACGGCAAGACCACGGTGTCATGGACGCCGAATTTCCGGATCGTCGACAGCGCCACGGTCAAGCCCGATCCTGAGATCGAGGCCGTCGTGAAGGGCTACGAGGACAAGCTCTCCAAGGAGCTCGACGTGGAGATCGGCGTTACCGAGACGCCCCTCGACAGCCGGCGCGCCACCGTTCGCGGCGGCGAGGCTGCCATCGGCAACCTGGTGGCGGATGCCCTGCGGACATCGGTCGGGGCCGACGTGGCCATCACCAATGGCGGTGGGCTTCGGGCCGACAAGGAATATACCGCCGGGCAGAAGCTGACCCGCCGCGACATCCTGGCCGAAATGCCCTTCGGCAATACCACGGTCCTGCTCGAGATTACGGGCGACAAGATCAAGGCCGCGCTGGAAAACGGCGTCAGCCAGGTGCGCGAGCTCGGCGGGCGCTTCCCGCAGGTCTCCGGCATGGTCGTGGAGGTGGACATGAAGCAGCCGCCCGGCAGCCGCATCAAGTCCGTCACGGTCAATGGCCAGCCCCTTGACCCGGCCAAGACCTACAAGCTCGCGACCAACGACTTCATGGCCCGTGGCGGCGACGGCTACCGGGCCTTTACGGACGCGAAGCCCCTCATCGACGTCGCCGCGAGCCAGCTCATGGCCTCGCAGGTCATCGACTATGTCGCGAAGGCCGGCACGGTGGCGCCGAAGGTGGAAGGGCGTGTCGTCCTGCGCTGATCGAATCGAGCCGAGAATGGGCCGGAACTCCTGCGGTTCCGGCCCATTTTTTATGCTCTGACGTTTGGAAAAGGCAGGGGAGGCTGCTATGTCTCCCTTCCGCCGGTCTGTCCGTTTGTGCAGCCGGACCGAGCGGCTATCTTCCTCAATGGTCTGGAGCGATCCCTTCCTTGCAGAGAGTCACCCGTCCGGCGGTTTCAGTCCTGTCCCAGAAGCGGCGTCGCCGGTCACTTCTCCGCGGGCGGGTCACCCTGGCCATGGGGCTCATCGGGGTCGCGTTCATCGTCCTGACCTTTGCGTTCATCGCCTGGGAGCAGCGAAGCCGCCTGATCGAGCGGGACGAGGACGACATCCGGAACAGCGCCTTCTTCCTGGCCGACCACGCCGCGCGCCTGTTGGAGGTCACCGACGTCACCCTGCGCCAGACGGCCGCCCTCGTGGCGGACGAAAGCTGGTACACGATGGGACCGTCACGCTCCCTCTGGGAGCAGGTGCGCGCCATCAAGCAGGCTCTGCCCTATATCGAGGATATCTGGCTGAATGACGCGACCGGGAAGCTGCGCCTGACCTCGGCTGCCTTCCCGACGCCCGAGTCCAACGTGAGCGACCGGGATGCCTTCTGGGCTCAGGCCGAAGCCGACCAGGGCCTTTTCGTGGGAGAGCCCATCATCGGGCGCGTCACCGGCACATCAACCTTCATGGTCAGCCGCCGCCTGCAATATCCGAACGGCGCGTTCCGGGGGGTCGTGTCGGTCACCGTCTCGCGGGATTATTTCCGGAATTACTGGTCACGGTTGCGGCTGCCTGCCAAGGCCCAGGTCCACCTGATCCGCGCCACGGACGGCAAGATCATCTCGCAATATCCCGTCCCCCGCGACGGTGTGTCCTTTACGCCGGTCGACAAGACGGCGCTTGATCTGGCCATCGCGGCGAATCCGGAGGCGGGCCTTTATTTCGAGATGCTAGGGAACAGGGAATGGATCGGAGCCTACCATCGGGTCGATGAGCTTCCGCTCTATATCCGGGTCAGCATCCCGGCCAATGCCTATCGGGCTCCCTGGTTCGGCCAGGTCCGGATCTACGGCGCTTTCGCGCTCTTCGCGCTGCTCGCCCTCGTGGCGCTCATGGGGGTAGCCGCGCGCCAGTTCCGGGAGCAGGCCGCCAATGCGGCTCTTCTCGAGCGGGAGGTCGATCTGCGCACGGGCGAGCTGCGCACCGAGACCGCCGCGCTCGAAGTCCTGAACCGGACCGGCAGCATGCTGGCGGCCGAGCTCGATTCGGCAAAGATTGCCCAATACGTGATCGATGCCGGTGTGGAGCTGACGGGGGCGCAGCTCGGCGTCTTCTTCTATCGGGGCTCGAAGTGCCCCCGGGCGGCGAACGAGGATGGGGAAGCGGAACCGATGCCCCATGCGGTTTCCGGAGCGTTGAGGGAGGCTTTCCCGGATGCTGCGGCGCTCCAGCGCGCCCCGGCCCTTGCTTCCACCCTGGCGGACGGGAAGATGGTGCGCGTAAACGACATTGCGGCCGACGAGGCCCGTGGCGGCCTTGTGGCCGGCGCAGACAGGCCCGAAGGGCAGCCGGTCCTGCGCAGTTATCTTGCGGTGCCGGTGGTGTCCCGGTCCGGCGCCATCGAAGGGGCGCTCCTGTTCGGCCACGAGCAGCCGGGCATCTTCAGGGCCCGCGCGGAGCGTCTCGTGACGGGCCTTGCAGGCCAGGCGGCGATCGCCCTCGAGAGCAGCCACCTCTCCAGGGCGACGCAGCACGAGATCGAGGAGCGCAGGCGGATCCAGGCCCAGCAATCCCTGCTGATCCGCGAGCTGCACCATCGGGTCAAGAACACTCTCGCGACCGTGCAGGCCGTGGTCGGCGCGACCGCGCGCTCCACGTCCAGCATCGAGGATTTCTACGCGGCCTTCGTCGGCCGCATCATCTCGCTCGCCAATACCCACTCGCTCCTCACGGAAGCGGTGTGGCAGACGGCTTCCTTACGGGAGATCCTGGAGAAGGAGCTCAGCCCCTACAACGATACCGCCGGCGAGCGGATCGTGATCGAGGGCCCCCCGGTGGAGCTGCCCTCGGAGGCCGCGGTGCCCATCGGCATGGCGGTCCACGAGCTGACCACGAACGCGGCTAAATACGGGGCCCTGTCGATAGCCTCGGGCCGGGTCACCGTGCGCTGGGATTCCGCCGAGGAGCCTGAGGGCCTGCGCCTCAAGCTCACCTGGGCCGAGGAGGGCGGGCCGCCCGTGGTGCCTCCGAAGCGGCAGGGCTTCGGCTCGCGCCTGCTGCACCGGGTGCTCGCGACCCAGCTCAACGCCACCGTCCATATGGATTTCAGGCCGACGGGCCTGACCGTGTCCATCGACACTGTGCTGCGCCCCGGGGGCTTCCTCAACCCGCCCGACTAGAGGGCAGGCGATCCGGAAAGAAGCTCGGCCGGCGCGGCCAGTCGCCCCGTTGGCGGGCGGCCCCGAAGCGCCTATCTAGAACCCGTCTAACCCATTCAGAATTTCGAACAGGCGGAGCGGTCCTGCCGCAGCCGCCGAGGGGCTCCCGATGAACGAAACGGTCAAGCTTGCCGATCTCCGCCAGGGTGTGCGCCCGGTGGACCATCCGAGGGTCAGGACAGGCCGCATTGGCGTGCTGCTCCTCAACCTCGGCACGCCAGAGGGCACCAGCTATTGGCCGATGCGGCGCTACCTCAAAGAGTTCCTGTCCGATAGGCGTGTGATCGAGACGCCCCGGCTCCTGTGGTGGCCTATCCTCAACCTGATCATCCTCACGACCCGCCCGGGACGGAAAGGGCGCGACTACGCGACGATCTGGAATAACGAGCGCGACGAGGGCCCCCTCAAGACCATCACGCGCGCCCAGGCCGAGGACCTTGCCCGGCACCTCAAGGGCATCGCGGGCGACAAAGTCTCGGTCGATTGGGCGATGCGCTACGGCAAGCCCGAGATCCGCGAGCGCATTCAGGCCCTCCTCGACCAGGGTTGCGACCGCATTCTCCTTGTGCCGCTCTATCCGCAATATTCCGCCGCGACCTCGGCGACCGCCTGCGATCACGCCTTCCGGGCTCTGATGGAGATGCGCTGGCAGCCCACAATCCGGGTGTCCCCGCCCTATCACGACGACCCGGTCTATATCGACGCCGTCGTCTCCTCCATGAAACGGGACTTGGCCAAGCTGCCCTTCGAGCCGGAGGTCATTCTCGTCTCGTTCCACGGCGTACCGAAGGAATATCTGCTGAAGGGCGACCCCTATCACTGCCAATGCGTGAAGACCTGGCGCCTGATGCGGGAGGCCTTCGGCTGGCCGGAGGACAAGTTCCGCATGAGCTTCCAATCCCGCTTCGGCACGGCCGAGTGGCTGCAGCCCTATACGGACAAGACCGTGGAGGCGCTGGCTGAGAGCGGCGTCAAGCGCTTGGCCATCGTGGCGCCCGGCTTCTCGGCCGATTGCCTGGAGACCCTGGAGGAGCTCGACGGCGAGAACCGCGAGATCTTCATGCATCACGGCGGCGAGCAATTCGCCTACCTTCCCTGCCTCAACGACAGCGAGGACGGGATGCGGGTAATCCGCCATGTCGCAGAGCGGGAGCTGCAGGGCTGGCTCTGACGGATCGCTCCGGGAGCGGTTTCATCCATTGACGCCCGGCCCCGCACGATGCTCTCGGCGGGGCCGAGTTTCCTTTTCGGAAGGGGCTATCGTTCTTCAGTAACCTGAAGGTTACGCTACACTCATTCAAAGTTTTTCAAGAAAAAATTCACCCTTGTGGCCCATCTGTGGCGAGCCTGAATCTTTCGCGTCAGAACGGCGCGAGCCTCCACGGCGATGTGGCAGGCGACCGAAATGATATGCACGCCCTTCGATCTCTTTCCATCCGCGCCAAGCTGATCGGCGCTTTCTCGTTCCTTGTCCTGCTGCTCATCGCCCTCGGCCTCCTGGGGCTGCGCGGCCTCGGGCAAATGAATGCGCAGACGGCCGAGATCGCCGATAGCTGGCTGGTTTCGACGCAGCGGATCGGGGCGCTCAATGCCGATGTCCGCGAATTCCAGACCGTGGTGCTGCGGCACATGCTCGCCGACGGCGAGGAGGCGCAGGAGATCGAGGAGGGCCTCGCCTGGCGCATCAACAACATCATCGACGGGATCCAGTCCTACGAGAAGACGATCGTCCATCCTGAGGACAGGAAGCAGTTCGATGCGTTCAAGGCGCTCTGGAGCGAGTACGAGAAGGAGGCCAAGACGGTCCTCGACTATTCCCGCAACGGCGAGGTCGCGAAGGCCCGCGAGCACAATTCCATGAAGGCCGTCCCGGTCGCCGAGCAGATCGGCTCCGCGCTGATCCGGATGACGAAGTGGAACCGCGATGCCGCCGATGCGGCGCGCAAGCGGGCCGCCACCGTCTATCAGGACACGGAGAACCTGACCCTCGGCGTCCTTGCGGCCGGCACGCTCCTGGCCATTGTCCTGGCGGCGCTCCTGATCCGTTCGATTTCGCAGGGCATCGCGTCCGTCACCCGGCCCATGGGCCTTCTGGCGCAGGGCGACCTGACCGCGACCATTCCGTTCCGCGGCCAGAAGACCGAGCTCGGCACCATCGCGGATGCGGTCCAGGTGTTCAAGGATGCGCTGATCGCGAAGCGGGAGGCCGACGAGGCCGCCGCGCTGGAGGCGGATGCGAAGACGCGCCGCGCCCAGAGGCTCGACGAGCTGATGCGGCGCTTCGAGGCCAACGTGTCCGCCCTGACCGAGGGGCTGGCGGGCGCCGCGACCGAGATGGAGGTCACCGCGCAATCCATGACGGCCATCGCAGACCAGACCAACCACCAGTCCGTGAGCGTGGCCTCCGCGGCGCAGCAGACCTCCGCCAATGTGCAGACCGTCGCGGCCGCCACCGAGGAGATGTCGATCTCGATCCAGGAGATCGCCTCCCAGGTCAACCAATCCTCACAGATCGCCAACCAGGCGGTCGAGGGCGCGAAGCGCACCAATGCGACCGTTCAGGCGCTCGCCGAGACGGCCGAAAAGATCGGCAACGTGATCGCGCTGATCAACAACATCGCGGGTCAGACGAACCTGCTCGCGCTCAACGCCACCATCGAGGCGGCGCGGGCCGGCGAGGCGGGACGCGGCTTTGCGGTCGTGGCCTCCGAAGTGAAGGACCTGGCAAGCCAGACCGCCAAGGCCACGGAGGAAATCGGCGCCCAGATCGTCAGCGTTCAGCAGGCGACCCAGGACGTGGTCTCGGCGATTCACGAGATCGCCCAGACCATCACGGAGATGTCGCAGATCTCCACCGGCATCGCGGCCGCCATCGAGGAGCAGGGTGCCGCCACCCAGGAAATCTCCCGCAACGTGCAGGAGGCCGCCCGCGGCACCGAGCAGGTGACCGGCAGCATCGCGGGCGTGCAGGCCGGCGCAGGCGAGACGGGGGCCGCGGCCTCTCAGGTCCTCGGCGCCGCCCAGGAACTCGCGCGCCAGTCCGAGGGCCTCAGCCGCGAGGTGGCCGACTTCCTGTCCGACGTGAAGGCCGCCTGACGTAATGCGAAGCGCGGATCGGTAACGAGCCGCGCTCCTGCATAAAAAGACGCTTGTTCTCAACAACCTGGGCCGCCGGCGACGTTCGGCGGTCTAGGCGTTCGTGGCGGTTTGGGATAGGTTGAACGTCCTGCAACTCCGTTGCCTGGAGGTTCGGTTGGTGCTCAGCGGCTTCGACATTTTCGTGATCGCCCTCGTCTTCGTGGTCGTCGTGACGATCGCCATGGGGATCAGGACCGTTCCGCAGGGCTATGCCTATACGGTGGAGCGGTTCGGGCGCTATTCCCGCACCTTGAGCCCCGGCCTCGGCCTGATCGTGCCCTATATCGAGCAGGTCGGGAAGAAGGTGAACGTCATGGAGCAGGTGCTCGACGTTCCGAGCCAGGAGGCCTTCACGCGCGACAATGCGGGCGTCACCATCGACGCGGTCGCGTTCTTCCAGGTGCTCGATGCGGCGCGCGCCTCCTATGAGGTCTCGAACCTCAACCAGGCGCTCCTGATGCTCACCATGACCAATATCCGCACGGTCGTGGGCTCCATGGATCTTGACCAGCTCCTGTCCCACCGGGACGAGATCAACGAGCGGCTCCTGCGCGTCGTCGATGCGGCGGCCTCCCCCTGGGGCGCCAAGGTGACCCGGGTCGAGATCAAGGACATCGTTCCGCCCGCCGACCTTGCGGGCGCCATGGCCCGGCAGATGAAGGCGGAACGCGAGAAGCGCGCCGCCGTGCTCGAGGCGGAGGGCCTGCGCCAGGCGGAGATCCTGCGCGCCGAAGGCCAGAAACAGGCGCAGATCCTGGCCGCGGAAGGACGCAAGGAAGCGGCGTTCCGCGACGCGGAGGGCCGGGAGCGTCAGGCTGAGGCGGAGGCCAAGGCGACCTCCATGGTAAGCGATGCGATCACGGGCGGCGATCTTGCGGCCGCCAACTTCCTCGTGGCCGAGAAATACGTGGACGCCCTCCGGGCCATCGCAACGGCTCCCAACCAGAAGGTCGTGATCGTGCCCATCGAGGCGGCAGGCCTCGCCGGAACGCTCGGCGGCATCGCCGAGATCACGAAATCGGTCTTCGGCGACGGCGGCACGGCGAAGCCCGCGCGCAGCGTTCCCACGGTCATCGGGGCGGCGGAGCGTCCATGATCGCCGGCCTGCTCGCCAGCCTGGGGCCCTGGGCCTGGATTCTCCTCGGGCTCATCCTGGCCGTCATCGAGCTTCTGGCGCCGGGTGTCTTCTTCATCTGGCTGGCGCTCGCGGCCCTGGCGACCGGGGTGGTCGACGCGGTGTTCGGCCTGTCATGGCAGGCCGCATCCCTGCTCTTTGCCGTGCTCTGCGTCGTGATGGTGCTGGTCGGCCGGGCCGTCATGCGTCCGCTCCTCCAGCAGGATACGGGGGCGGATCATCTCAACCGGCGCGGGCAGTCCCTCGTCGGCCGCGTCTTCGTTCTGGAAACACCCATCAAGGACGGGGAGGGGCGCATCCGTGTGGACGATTCGTCCTGGCGCGTGACGGGCGCCGACCGCTTCGCCGGCGCGAAAGTGCGCGTCGTCCGGGTCGAGGGCTCGACCCTTGTTGTGGATGATCCTTAAGGTACCGAACGCAAAGGCGGGAAATGGTTTTGCGTTCGGTACTTAACAAGCACAAACTTGAGGGATCGGGCCTGGGTTCGGTCTCACGCCCGGCGCTTCAGGCCGCTCCGGCGCGCAGCAGGTCGAGATAGTGCACGAGGCCGACCGGGCGGCTGTTCTCGACCACGATCAGGGCGGTGATTTTTGAGCTTTCCTGGATCTCCAGGGCCGAGGCCAGGAGTTCGTCGGGCGCGATGGTGCGCGGCGTCCGGGTCATGACGGCCGTGACCGGAAGCGTGCCGAGGTCTGGCTTCAGGTTCCGCCGCAGGTCCCCGTCCGTGACGATGCCCGCAAGCGTGCCGTCCGGATGGACCACGATGACGGACCCGAAGCCCTTGCGGCCGATCTCCTCGATGGCCTCGTCCATGCGGGCCTCGATGCCGACGATCGGCAGGCGCTCGTTCTTGTGCATGACGTCGCGGACGAGCTTGAGCCGCGCGCCGAGCTTGCCGCCCGGGTGGTAGACCCGGAAATGCTCCGCCGTGAAGCCCCGCTTTTCCAGAAGCGCCACCGCAAGCGCATCGCCCAGGGCGAGCTGCATGGTCGTGGAGGTGGTGGGCGCCAGTCCGTTGGGACAGGCCTCCTGGGCCTTCGGCAGGGTCAGGCAAAGGCTGGCCGCATGGCCGAGGGTCGAGGCGGCGTTGGACGTGAGCGCGATCAGCGGCACCCGGAAGCGCTTCGCGTAGCCGATGATGTCGGCGAGTTCGGCGGTCTCGCCCGACCAGGACAGGGCGATGATCACGTCCTCCGGCTGCACCATGCCGAGATCCCCGTGGCTCGCCTCGGCGGGATGCACGTAATGGGCCGGGGTGCCGGTCGACGCGAGGGTCGCGACGATCTTGCGGGCGATGTGCCCCGATTTGCCGATCCCGGTCACGATAACCCGGCCGCGGGAGGACGCGATGGTCTCGACCGCGGCCGTGAACACGGCGCCCAGGCCATTGTCGAGGGCGTCCATCAGGGCGGTCAGGCCGTCCCGCTCGGTGCCGAGGGTGCGCAGGGCCGAGGCCACGGCCTGGTCCGGGGAGGAGGGAAGGGGGTGTGCCGATGTCATGGCCGCCCCTCTAGCATGGAGTGGCGGCGGGGCAAAACCCCGCGCCCCGCTTACTTTTGGCGCAGCAGCGCCTCCAGCTCCCGGCGGAAATCCGGCCCCAAATCGTCCCGCTCGAGCGCATAGGCCACATTCGCCATGAGGAAGCCGATCTTGGACCCGGTGTCGTAGGTCCTGCCCTCGTACTTCATGCCGAAGAAGGGCTGGTCCTTCATGAGGCGGATCATCGAATCGGTGAGCTGGATCTCGTTGCCGGCGCCGCGCTCCTGGTTGGAGAGCAGGTCGAAGATCTCGGGCTGGAGGATGTAGCGGCCGGAAATGATGTAGTTGGAGGGGGCGGTGCCCTTCGGCGGCTTTTCGACCATGCCGGTGATCTCGAAGGTCTGGCCGAATTCCTGCCCCACCGAGACGATGCCGTACTGGTGGGTCTGGTCGTGCGGCACTTCCTCCACGGCGATGATGTTGCCGCCGTGCTTCTCGTAGGCGCCGATCATCTGGGACATGGAGCCGCGGCTGAGCATATCCGGGAGGATCACCGCGAAGGGCTCGTCGCCCACGATCTCACGGGCGCACCAGACCGCATGGCCGAGGCCCAGGGGCTCCTGCTGGCGGGTGAAGCTCGTGCGGCCGGCCGCAAACTGGTCTTTGGCGAGGGCCTCCAGCTCCTTGGTCTTCTGGCGGCTCTCCAGGGTCTGGTTCAGCTCGTAGGCGATGTCGAAATGATCTTCGATCACGGCCTTGTTACGGCCGGTCACGAAGACGAAGTGCTCGATGCCGGCCGCGCGGGCATCGTCAACCACGTGCTGCACGACGGGGCGATCCACCACGCAGAGCATTTCCTTCGGAACGGCCTTGGTGGCCGGCAGGAAACGGGTGCCGAGACCGGCGACGGGCAGGACGGCTTTACGGATACGCTTCATGGAGTGAGCCATTGGGCAAGAGACGACCTTAGGGAGGAACGGGTAAGGAGAACTGTCAAGGTTCGACCATCCTATAACGCCCGAATGAAGGTCTTGTTGCAGCCGGGCGCCTTCCTTTTGGACGGGCGGACATGAATTGCGGCTGAAGCGCCAAGGTTAAGGGGCCGCGTCCGGGCTCCCAAATGGAGCGGAACGCCGCAGAAATTGCCTCTATCAACCAGCTTTTAACCTTCATAAGGTCGCATGGCGGGATCCTGCATCCGTCCTGACCGTGAGTGACCCCTATGCAGAAGCCGATTCGACTCGCGCGCCACCTCTTTGGCGGTGTGCTCCTTCTGGGCCTTGCCCTGACCTGCGGGCGCGGGGCCGTGATTCCGCCGGCGCAGGCCCAGGCGCGCGGAAATTTCCAGGCCTTCGTCCAGGATCTCTGGCCCGAGGCCAAGGCCCGCGGCGTGTCCCGCGCCACCTTCGAGGCGGCCTTCCGCGGGGTCGAGCCCGATTCGAAGATCATCGCCCTGACCCGGAAGCAATCCGAGTTCGTCCGGCCGATCTGGGACTATGTGGAAGGCTCCGTGTCCGCGCAGCGCCTGGAGCGGGGGCGGAAGATGGCGGCCGAATGGTCGCGCACCCTCGACATGGTCGAGCGCACCTATGGGGTGCCCCGCTCGGTCGTTCTCGGCGTCTGGGGCATGGAGACCAATTTCGGCAGCTTCACGGGCTCCATCTACGTGATCCGGGCCCTGTCGACCCTGGCCTATACCCGCTACAGGGGCGACTTCTTCAAGGAGGAGCTCCTGACGGCGCTCCAGATCCTGGAGAACGACCATATCGACCGGGACAAGATGCTGGGCTCCTGGGCTGGCGCCATGGGTCAGACCCAGTTCATGCCCTCGAGCTTCATGAAGTTCGCCGTGGACGGCAACCGGGACGGGGTCCGCGACATCTGGACCTCGGTGCCCGATGCGCTCGCCTCCACGGCCAATTACCTGCGCCAGCAGGGCTGGCAGCCGGGGCTGCCCTGGGGCTTCGAGGTGAAGCTGCCGAAAGGATTCGACTTCCGCAACCTGCGGCAGGGATTCGCAAGCTGGGATGCCCTGGGCGTGCGCCGGGCGGACGGGAAGGCTTTCCCGCGTTCGGGGGAGGCGACCCTTTTCCTGCCGGGCGGGGCGAGCGGCCCCAGCTTCCTGGTCACGGACAATTACGACGTGATCAAATCCTATAATTCCTCCGACTCTTACGCGATGGGCGTCGCCCATCTCGGGGACCGGGTCATGGGCGGGCAGGCGATCCAGGCCGCGTGGCCGAAGGACCGGCCGCTCCTCGACAAGGACCAGCGCGAAGAGCTGCAGAAGCATCTGGCCGGCCTCGGTTTCTACGATGGGGATGCGGACGGCAAGCTCGGGTCCAAGACCCGGGTAGCGGTGCGGAACTTCCAGCTGCGGCGAGGCTTGATTCCGGACGGCTACGCCGACCTCGCGCTCCTGCGAGAATTGCGCGCGGCCCGCTGACGGGGCGCCGGCGCGGCTCTATAAAGGAGCCGGTCCGGGCCCGATGGAACCGCTGATGCATTTGAGAACCGTGCTTCGCCTGCTGATGATGGCCCTGCCGCTCCTCTTCACCGGCAGCCTTTCGGCCTGGGCGCAGCCCGTCTACCCGCAATATCCCCCCTACGGCGCTCCTCCCCCGCCGGGCCGGCGGGACCTGCGCGCCTATCCGCCCGGCTATTATCCCGGCAAACTCGTCCAGCCGGCTCCCCAGCAGGGCTTCAGCCTGCGGAGGCTCTTCGGCGTGCAGGACGAGCCTCCGCCCCAAGCCCGCAAGCCCGTGGCGCGGCCGCGCCGGGCCGCTCCGCCACCCGTCGCCACAACGCGTCAGGAGAAGCCGAAGACCAATGCGGCCACGCAGGTCGTCGTCTTCGGGGATGCCTTTGCGGGTTTCGCCGGTCAGGGCATCGCCGATCTCTATGCCGATTCCGACGACGTCGCCGTGGTGCGAAAGACGAAGGAGGAGGGCGGTCTCCTGCGCTCGGAAAGCGAGGACTGGCCCGCCTATATCCGGGAGGTCCTGGACGGCGGCCAGAAGGCCAGCCTCGCGGTCGTCATGATCGGCGCGAAGGACCGGGTTTCGGTCAAGGACCAGGGCGGCGAGCACGAGCCCCTTTCGCCCGCCTGGCGTGAATCGTACCGCCAGCACGTGGATGCAGTGTTGCATGTCTTCCGCGAGCGCGGGATTCCCGTGGTCTGGATCGGTCTGCCGCCCATGAAGAGCGAGGCGGTTTCCGAGGATCTCCTCGCCATGAACGAGATCTTCCGCGAGAGCGTCCAGCGCAATGGCGGGGCCTATGTGGACATCTGGCCCGGCTTCGTGGACGAAGACAATCGCTATACCGTCACCGGGCCCGACGTGGACGGCCAGCCGGCCAAGCTCAGGACGAATGACGGGGGCCTCTTCACCAAGGCCGGTGCCCGCAAGCTCGCCCATTTCGCCGATGCGGAGATCAAGCGCATCATCGCGGCGGGGCAGGCCGGTGCAGCGAGCGCGGCCCTGCCGCAGCCCGTGGAGGGCACGCCTGGCGCGACGCAGACCGATTCCATCGAGGCCGCTCTTCCGGCTCTGCCGGAGGCGGCAGGGCCCGTATCCCTCCCCTCCAAGCCCCTGATCGGCCCCGTGCTGCCCCTGAATCGGCCGGAAGTGACCCCGAGCGGCACGCTGATCTCCACCCAGCCGAAGCTCAACGGAGATCAGGCCTACCCAATCCAGCGCGCCCTGCGGAACGGCATCGCGCCCAGTTCGAGGCCGGGCCGGGCCGACGATTTCCGCTGGCCGCCGACCTGAGGCGGGTGCGGGCAGGGCCTGCCGTTAGCGCGGCAGGTTGCTCGCCCCCATCAGGTGCTCGTCGATAGCGCGGGCGGCCTGACGGCCTTCACGGATTGCCCAGACCACCAGGGACTGGCCGCGGCGCATGTCGCCGGCCACGAAGACCTTGTCGCTCGAGGTCCTGTAGTCCTCGTCGTTGGCGACCACGTTGCCGCGCCGGTCGAGGGCGACGCCCGATTCCTCCAGGAGACCCTTCTTCACCGAACCCGCAAAGCCGATGGCGAGGAAGACGAGGTCGGCCTTGAGGGTGAACTCGCTGCCCGGGATCGGCTGGCGCTTCTCGTCCACACGGGCGCATTGCACACCCACGACCCGGCCCTTCTTGCCCTCGATTCCGAGCGTCGCCGCCTGAAATTCGCGCTCGGCGCCCTCGGCTTGGCTCGAAGAGGTGCGCATCTTCGTCGGCCAGTAGGGCCACACGGTCAGCTTGTCCTCCCGCTCCGGCGGCTTGGGGCGAATGTCGAGTTGAGTCACCGAAAGCGCGCCCTGGCGGAAGGCAGTGCCGACGCAGTCGGAGGCCGTGTCGCCGCCGCCGATCACCACCACGTGCTTGCCGGCCGCCAGGATCGGTTCACCGGCGACCTCTTCCTGCCCCAAGCGCTTGTTGGACTGGGTGAGGTAAGGCATCGCGAAATGCACGCCCGAGAGGTCCTGGCCCGGCAGGCCAGGATCGCGCGGGTCCTCCGCGCCGCCCGCGAAGAGCACGGCGTCGTACTCGTTGTGGAGAGACGCGAAGTTCTTGTCCACGCCGACATTCACGCCGCAATGGAAGATGACGCCCTCGGCCTCCATTTGCTTCACGCGACGGTCGATGTGGTACTTCTCCATCTTGAAGTCCGGAATGCCGTAGCGCAGCAGGCCGCCGGGCTTCGCCTCGCGCTCGTAGACATGGACCTCGTGGCCCGCACGGGCGAGCTGCTGCGCAGCCGCCAGGCCGGCGGGGCCGGAACCGATGATCGCCACGCGCTTGCCCGTGGAGGTCTCGACGATCTCGGGCTTGATCCAGCCCATCTCCCAGGCTTTGTCGGCGATGGCCTGCTCGATGGTCTTGATGGTGACCGGCTGGTTCTCGAGGTTGAGCGTGCAGGCTTCCTCACAGGGCGCCGGGCAGATGCGGCCCGTGAATTCCGGGAAGTTGTTGGTGGAGTGCAGGTTGCGTGCCGCCGCCTCCCAGTCGTCGGACCAGACGAGATCGTTCCAGTCGGGAATCTGATTGTGCACCGGGCAGCCCGTCGGCCCGTGGCAGAACGGGATGCCGCAATCCATGCAGCGCCCCGCCTGCTTTTTCAGGTCGTTGTCGTCGAGCGGCAGCGTGAATTCGCGGAAATGGCGCACGCGTTCGCCGGCGAGCTGGTACTTCTGCTCCTGGCGGTCGTATTCGAGAAAGCCTGTGACCTTGCCCATTGGAATTGCCCCTGATCCTTATTCCGCCGCCTGCAAGGTACGCAGCCGATCCATTTCCTGAAGCGCGCGGCGATACTCGACCGGCATCACCTTCACGAACTTCGTCCGGTAGGTCGCCCAGTTGTCGAGGATGTCCTTGGCGCGCGCCGATCCCGTATAGGTGTGGTGGTTGGTGATGAGCTGCATGAGCCGCTCCTCGTCCGAGCCCGACATGTTGGCGAGGATGTCGATGCGCCCCTTGGTCTCCAGGTCGCCGCCGTGATGCAGCACGCGGCGCATCAGCTCCTCTTCCTCCTCGACGGGTTCGAGATCGACCATGGAGAGGTTGCAGCGCTTGGCGAAGCTGCCGTCCTCGTCAAGCACGTAGGCGATGCCGCCCGACATGCCGGCCGCGAAGTTGCGGCCGGTCTGGCCGAGCACGACCACGAGGCCGCCGGTCATGTATTCGCAGCCGTGGTCGCCCGTGCCTTCCACCACCGCGATGGCGCCGGAATTGCGCACCGCAAAGCGCTCGCCCGCGACGCCGCGGAAATAGGCCTCGCCCGCGATGGCGCCGTACATCACCGTGTTGCCGACGATGATGGAGCGCTCCGGCACCGCCTTCGAGCCCGTGGCCGGCCGGATGATGAGCTTGCCGCCCGACAGGCCTTTGCCGACATAGTCGTTGGCCTCGCCTTCCAGCGCGAGAGTCACGCCGGCTGCGAGCCACGCGCCGAAGCTCTGGCCTGCCGTGCCTTTCAGCTTCACGGTGATCGTGTCGTCGGGCAGACCCTCATGACCGTAGCGCTTGGCGACCTCGCCGGAGAGCATGGCGCCCACCGCGCGGTCGGCGCTGCGCACAGCCTCCTCGATGACCACCGGCTCGCCCTTCTCGAGGGCCGGCCCGGCCTTCGCCAGGAAGGCGCGGTCGAGCACATTGGCGATCGGGTGGACCTGGCGTTCGGTGTGGTGAATCGCGACGTCCGGGCCGACCTCCGGCTTGTGGAAGAGCCTTGAGAAATCGAGACCCTTCGCCTTCCAGTGGTCGATGGCGGCCTTCTTGTCGAGGAGGTCGGACAGGCCGATCATCTCGTTGAGGGTGCGGAAGCCCATCTCGGCCATCAGCTCGCGCACTTCCTCGGCGACGAAGAAGAAGTAGTTGATCACGTGCTCCGGCAAACCCTTGAACCGCTTGCGCAGAACAGGATCCTGCGTCGCGACGCCGACAGGGCAGGTGTTGAGGTGGCACTTGCGCATCATGATGCAGCCGGCCGCGATCAGCGGTGCGGTCGAGAAGCCGTATTCGTCGGCGCCGAGAAGCGCCGCGATGATGACGTCCCGGCCCGTGCGCAGGCCGCCGTCGGCCTGGAGCGCCACGCGTCCACGCAGGCGGTTTAGCACCAGGGTCTGCTGCGTCTCCGCAAGGCCGATCTCCCAGGGCGAGCCCGCATGCTTGAGGGACGTGAGCGGAGATGCGCCCGTGCCGCCCTCGAAGCCCGAGACGGTGATGTGGTCGGCCCGTGCCTTGGCGACGCCCGCCGCCACCGTGCCGACGCCGACCTCCGAGACGAGCTTCACGGAGACATCCGCCGACGGGTTGACGTTCTTCAAATCGAAGATGAGCTGCGCCAGATCCTCGATGGAATAGATGTCGTGGTGCGGCGGCGGCGAGATGAGGCCGACGCCCGGCGTGGAGTGGCGCACGCGGGCGATCTTCGCGTCGACCTTGTGGCCCGGAAGCTGGCCGCCCTCGCCGGGCTTCGCGCCCTGAGCCACCTTGATCTGCATCATGTCGGCATTGACGAGGTATTCGGTCGTCACGCCGAAGCGGCCGGAGGCCACCTGCTTGATGGCCGAGCGTTTGGAGCGCCCATCGGGGAGGGGCCGGAAGCGCTCCGGCTCCTCGCCGCCCTCGCCGGTATTGGACTTGCCGCCGATGGTGTTCATGGCGAGCGCCAGGGTCTCGTGCGCCTCCTTGGAGATCGAGCCGAACGACATGGCACCGGTGGAGAAGCGCTTCACGATCTCGTGCGCGGGCTCCACCTCTTCGAGCGGAACGGATGGGCGTCCGGCCTCCTCGGCGAGCTTGATGCGGAAGAGGCCGCGGATGGTCTTGAGGCTGGTCTCCTGCTCGTTCACGAGCCGGGCGAACTCACGATAGCGGTCCTGCGCGTTGAGGCGCACCGCATGCTGGAGCGTCGCCACCGTGTCGGGGTTCCAGGCGTGTTCCTCGCCGCGGATGCGGTAGGCATATTCGCCGCCCACGTCGAGCATGTTGCGGTAGACCGGCGCATCGCCGAAGGCATCACGGTGGCGCTGCACGTTCTCGGTCGCCACCTCGTCCATGCCGATGCCCTCGATCATGGTGGCGGTGCCGAAGAAGTCCCGGTTCACGAATTCGGACTTCAGGCCGACCGCGTCGAAGATCTGCGCGCCGCAATAGGACTGGTAAGTGGAGATGCCCATCTTGGACATGACCTTGAGCAGGCCCTTGCCGATGGACTTGATGTAGCGCTTGACCGCTTCCTCCTCGTCCACCTCGCCCGGCAGCTCACCCTCCCGGTGCATGGCCATGATGGTCTCGAAGGCGAGATACGGGTTGATCGCCTCGGCGCCGTATCCGGCAAGGCACGCGAAGTGATGAATCTCGCGCGGCTCGCCCGATTCCACCACGAGGCCGACGGAGGTGCGCAGGCCCTTGCGGATCAGGTAGTTGTGGACCGCCGCGGTGGCGAGGAGCGCCGGGATCGGGATGCGGTCCGGCCCCACCATGCGGTCGGACAGGATGATGATGTTGTAGCCGCCGTGCACGGCCGCCTCTGCGCGGTCGCAGAGCCGGTCGAGGGCGCCGTCGAGCGCCGCCGCGCCGAGCTCTGCCGGATAGGTGATGTCCAGCGTCTTGGTGTCGAAGCGGTCCTCGAAATGGCCGATGCAGCGGATCTTCTCCAAATCCTCGTTGGTGAGGATCGGCTGGCGGACTTCCAGGCGCTTGCGGCGAGATGTGCCTTCGAGATCGAGAATGTTCGGGCGCGGGCCGATGAACGACACGAGGCTCATGACGAGCTCCTCGCGGATCGGATCGATCGGCGGGTTCGTCACCTGGGCGAAGTTCTGCTTGAAGTAGGTGTAGAGGAGCTTCGGCTTGCTGGAGAGCGCCGAGATCGGCGTGTCCGATCCCATGGAGCCTACCGCCTCCTGGCCCGTGACGGCCATGGGCTGCATGAGAAGCTTCAGGTCTTCCTGCGTGTAGCCGAAGGCCTGCTGGCGGTCGAGGAGCGACACGTCGGTGCGGGATTCCCGCGCCTGCACGGGCTTCAGGTCCTCCAGCACGATCTGCGTGCGCTTCAGCCAATCCTTGTAGGGATGCGCCTGCGAGAGCTGCTGCTTGATCTCGTCGTCGGAGACGATGCGGCCCTCTTCCAGGTCGATGAGCAGCATCTTGCCCGGTTGCAGGCGCCACTTCTCGACGATCTTCTCCTCCGGAATCGGCAGCACGCCCATCTCGGAGGCGAGCACCACGAGGCCGTCATCGGTCACGAGATAGCGGGCAGGGCGCAGGCCGTTGCGGTCGAGGGTCGCGCCGATCTGCTTGCCGTCCGTGAAGCACACGGCGGCTGGGCCATCCCACGGCTCCATGAGAGCGGCGTGGTATTCGTAGAAGGCGCGCCGGTCCTCGTCCATGAGCGGGTTGCCGGCCCAGGCCTCGGGGATCAGCATCATCATGGCGTGCGCCAGCGAATAGCCGCCGCGCACCAGGAATTCGAGGGCATTGTCGAAGCAGGCGGTGTCGGACTGGCCTTCGTAGGAGATCGGCCAGAGCTTCGAGATGTCGTTGCCGAAGAGCTCTTCGGAATCGACCGAGGCCTGGCGGGCCGCCATCCAGTTCACGTTGCCGCGCAGGGTGTTGATCTCGCCGTTATGGGCGACCATGCGGTACGGGTGGGCGAGCTGCCAGGTCGGGAAGGTGTTGGTGGCGAAGCGCTGGTGCACGAGCGCGATGGCGCTCTCGAAGCGCGGATCCTGGAGATCGCGATAGTAGTTCCCGAGCTGGGTCACCAGCACCATGCCCTTGTAGACGATGGTGCGCGACGACAGGGAGACCGGGTAATAGCCGGCCGTGCGCGGGTCCTTCATGTCGTAGACCGCGTTGGAGATCACCTTGCGGGCCAGGAACAGGCGCCGCTCGAAGGTCTCCGGGTCGTCCATTCCCTTGCCCTTGCCGACGAAGATCTGCCGGTGGACGGGCTCGGACGCCTTGATGCTCTCGCCGAGATCGCTGGAATCGACCGGCACGTCGCGCCAGCCCAGAACCTGCAGGCCCTCGTCGGTGATCGCCTTGGTGACGATCTCCTCCACGAGCTTCAGGCCGTCCGGGTCGCGGGGCATGAACAGGTGACCGACGCCGTAGGCGCCTGCCTCCGGCAGCCAGATGCCGAGCTTGGCGCATTCGGCCGCGAAGAACCGGTGCGGAACCTGGACCAGGATGCCGCAGCCGTCCCCGGTCTTCGGATCGGCGCCGACCGCACCGCGATGGTCGAGGTTGTGAAGGATCTGAAGGCCCTGCTCGACGATGGTGTGGGACTTGCGGTTCTTCATGTCGGCGATGAAGCCGACGCCGCAGGAATCCTTCTCGTTCGCCGGATCGTAGAGGCCCTGGCGGGCCGGGAAGGCGGGGTCCGTAGCCGTGCGGGTCGTATCCGTCGTGGCGGCCGTGCGGCTCGGGACGTCGGTCGGCAGGCTCTTCATCGGCACGTCGGTCATTCCAGATCCTCGCATCCAGGCGAACGGGTCATATCGAGTGTTCGGGGCGGCTTTTGGGACCGCCGGATGTCAGTGAAGATCCGGAGCCCGCCGCTTCTAGCGTTTCTTGGAGGGGTGGGTTCCTGGAGGGAGCCCGTTCCTCGCGGGCTGCCTTGGGCCTGTCTTCAGCCCAGAGTCGCCCGTTCCGCCCACGTTTTGGGGGCGGTTGTTGTGGCATCTCGTTTCGTTCGCGGGGTGCGAAGCATCAAGAAAACCTCAGGGACGAAGGGGAGCGCGAACGCTCCAGATGGGACAGTATCGCTGTCCTAATACAGGCAAGGTGCCAGAACTCGACGCACCGCACAAGAGGGTTTGGAAAAGTTTTAGACAAAAGTTTCAAGCAGGCCCTTCGGCGTGTAACAAAGGCATGGTTTCGGGGCGGGCCGACGAAAGGCTTCTCCGAAGGGTCAATGACCTTGACATGATCCTCAGGCTGGCGAGGCTGCGCGTCGCAAGGAGAACGAGTCATGAATTTCGTGAGCGACAACATCGTGGGCGCCAGCGCCCCGGTGATGGAGGCCCTCGCCCGGGCCAATGCAGGAACGATGCCGGCTTACGGGGCGGACGAGATCACCCGGCGGATCAAGGCACGCTTCGCCGAGATCTTCGAGCGGGAGGTCTCGATCATCCTGGTGACGACGGGCACGGCCTCGAACGCGCTCGCCCTGTCCTCGGCCGTGCCGCCCTGGGGGCTGTGTGTGTGCCACCGGGAGGCGCATGTGATCGACGACGAGTGCGGCGCGCCGGAATTCTATATGCATGGCGCGAAGCTCATCGGGCTTCCGGGGGAGGGGGCCAAGCTCTCGGCCGATACGGTCCGGGCCTATCTCGACGGCCTGCCGAGGGCCGCGAAGCAGATGCCGCCGAAAGCGCTCTCGATCGCTCAGGCGACGGAATGCGGCACCGTCTACCGGCCGGACGAGATCGCGCATCTCAGCGCCGTGTGCCGCGACCACGGCATGGCGCTTCACATGGACGGGGCCCGCTTTGTCAACGCGCTCGTATCGCTTGGCTGCACGCCCGCCGAGATGACCTGGAAGCAGGGGGTCGACATCCTGTCCTTCGGCGCGACCAAGAACGGCTGCCTCATGGCCGAGGCCGTGGTGGTGTTCCGGCCGGACCTGGCGGAGGCGCTCGAACACCGGACCAAGCGCGCGGGGCAGATCATCTCGAAGGGGCGCTTCATTTCGGCGCAGCTGGAGGGCTATTTCGCCGGGGATCACTGGCTGGACAATGCGCGCCATGCCAACCGGATGGCCGGGCTCCTTGCCGAGGGGCTGACACGGCTTCCGGGCATCCGCCTCGCCTGGCCGGCGGAGGCGAACGAGGTCTTCCCGATCCTGCCCCAAACAGCCGCCGATGCCCTGAGGGCCGCCGGCGCCGCCTTCATGGGCTGGACCGAGGCGAGCCTGCCCGAGGGCGAAAAGGTTGGGCCGGACGAGGCCCTGATCCGCCTTGTGGTGTCCTATGCGACGCCCGAGGAGGAGGTGCGCCGTTTCCTGGATGCGGCCCGGGCGGCTTTGTCCCGGCAGGCGGCGGAATAGGAGGCCTCGCCCTAACCCTGCCGCATTCTCCGACAATCTGTCCCCCCGAGACCAATGACGGGGTGCCTCCAACCCCGGCGGGGCTCAAAGGACCAGGCCTGAACAATAAGAAACGAAAAGCATTGCGCCCCGGATGGCCGGGGCGCATTTTTTGTGCGGTCTCTGCGAGAGCGCCGAAGTTACGCGGCCTGCCGGGCCTCGATGGTGCGGGAAGCGCCGTTGGTGCCGATCGGGATCAGCTTCGGCTTCTTGGCCTCCGGGATCTCTCGGACGAGGTCCACATGGAGCAGGCCGTTCTCGAGGGCCGCGCCGACCACTTGGACGCCGTCGGCGAGCTGGAAGCGCCGCTCGAACGTGCGCGCCGCAATGCCCTGGTAGAGGACATCGGTCTTGCGCTCGTCGGAGTTCTTCTTCTCACCGCGGATCGAGAGGGAGTTCTCCTTCACCTCGATGGTGAGGTCCTGGTCGGTGAAGCCGGCCACCGCGACCGAGATGCGGTAGGCGTTCTCGCCGGTGCGCTCGATATTGTAGGGCGGGTAGCTGGGGGCCGCATCGACGCCGACGAACTGGTCGAGCATCGAGAAAAGACGGTCGAAGCCGACCGTGTTGCGGTACAGGGGGCAAGATCAAACTGTCGCATAGGCACATTCTCCACGTGAAGCAACATGCGGTTTTCGATCCACCGTAAGAGGCTGGATCTTCAGGGTTTGTGCCGCCTTCTTGGCCGGCACGTTTGTGATGTGGGTGAAGGAATCATTCCTTTCAAGAGGGGCCGCGAAGCCGCTGGCTCTGCCGAAAAATGCCCTATATGAAATCCCTCGATCCGTGTTCCGAGACCCTTCCCGTGCAGCTCGCTCCCACGCCGAACAACCCCATGCCGGACGAGCCGACCCTCGTCAGCGTCAGGACGAAGGACGGCCTGACCCTCCGGGCGGCCTTCTGGATGCCAGCCTCCGAGGCGCCGAAGGGAACGGTGTGCATCCTCCAGGGCCGGGCGGAATTCATCGAAAAGTATTTCGAGGTGATCGGCGAGTTGCTGGACCGGGGCTTCGCCGTGGCGGCCTTCGACTGGCGCGGGCAGGGGCTTTCGGACCGGCAGGTGAAGAACCCTCGCAAGGGCCATGTGCGCCGCTTCGCCGATTATCGGCACGATCTGGAGGCGGTGCGGGATCAGGTGCTCCTCCCGCACCTGCCGGAGCCTCATTTCGCCCTGGCCCATTCCATGGGTGGGGCCATCGCGCTGAGCGCCGCCTATGAAAGCTGGCTGCCCTTCCGCCGCCTCGTGACGACGACCCCGATGATTGCCTTGAGCATGATCAGGTCCGTCAGGACCGCGGTGGTCGTCGTCCGACTGATGCGGTGGCTCGGCTTTGGGCGGGCCTTCGTGCCGGGAGGGGGCGAGACGTCGATTTCGACCAAGCCCTTCAAGGGCAACCGGCTGACGAGCGATCCGGAGCGCTATGCCCGCAATGCGGAGGCCGCGAGCGCGATCGGCGCCGGGGCGATCGGGGCCCCGACCGTCGCCTGGCTCGATTCGGCCTTCCGCTTCATGAAAGGCTTCACCGATCCGGCCTATGCGCTGAAGATCCGCCTGCCGACCCTGATTCTGGCCGCCGGAGCGGATCCCGTCTGTGCGACGCCCGCCACCGAGCGCTTCGCGTCTCGCCTGAAGGCTGGCCACGCCATCGTAATTCCCGGGGCGCGGCACGAGGTCATGATGGAGCGGAACGATATCCGCGAGCAGTTCTGGGCCGCCTTCGATGCCTTCATTCCGGGCAGCCCCGATGCGGTGGCCGCACTTGAGAGCGTGGAGGAGGTCGAAGCGGAACAGGCCCTAGCGGCTGAGGAGCTCGACGGCAGCGGCATGGACCCGGCGGTCCCCCGCCGCGACGATGCGCCCGCCCTGAGCGGCTGACCCGCCGTCCCAGGCAGTGACGATCCCGCCCGCGCCCTCGATGATCGGGATCAGGGCGACGATGTCGTAGGGCTTGAGGCCGGATTCCACCACCAGATCGATATGCCCGGCCGCCAGCATGCAATAGGCGTAGCAGTCACAGCCGTAGCGGGCGAGGCGTGCCACACTCTCCACCCGGTCATAGGCTCGCAGCTCCTCCCCGGCGAAAAGCTTGGGGCTGGTGGTCGAGATGATGGCGTCCTTGAGCGAGGCGCAGCGGCGGGTCATCAGCGTGCGTTCGCCTCCGGGGCCGCAATAGGTCGAGCGGCCGCCGTCGCCGAAGAAGCGCTCGCCCGTGAAGGGCTGGTGCATCATGCCGTACGCCGGACGCCCATGCCGGGTCAGCCCGATCAGGGTGCCCCAGGTGGGCAGGCCGGCGATGAACGCGCGGGTGCCGTCGATGGGATCGAGCACCCACACATATTCGGCATCCTCTCTCTCGGCGCCGAATTCCTCTCCGACGATGCCATGGGTCGGGAAGGTGCGCTTGATGAGCTGGCGCATGGCGGCCTCGCTCGCCCGGTCCGCCTCGGTCACCGGATCGAAGGCGCCGCCGCGGGACTTGTCCTCGGCGGCGATGCTGCTGCGGAAGAAGGGCAGGATCGCCCGGCCCGAGACCGTGGCGAGCTCGTTGACGAAATGGGTGAAGTCGATGAGCCTCATGCCGCCCGGTGCCCCTGTGCCGTCGCTTCGCGGAGCGGCACGTGCCGCAATCCGTCGCTGCCCCGCTTTTATCAACCGCGCCTGCCGCGGCAAGAGGGCTTGAGGCGGTTGGGCGGACGAACGGGCTTTTCGTCGTCTGTGCACAGAGCCCGAAAGGGATATTGTCCCGGCGCCAAGCTGGCATGCGTCTGAGGCATGGCCCAGCTTGAATTTTTCCTTGCGAATTGTGCGGCGCACTTTATATTGTGCAGTGCGATATGGCGATGGCGTCGCCGTATCGTAGCCCTTCTTGGGCGTTTCCTCCCTAAACTTCGGGCCGCTGGCAACAGCGGCCTTTTTTCTTTTCAGGGCTCACCTGTGGTCGGGTCAGCCTGGCGTGTGACCGCCTATACGCATCACATCCCGACGGAATCCTTCACGCATTTGTTAGTGAAGCTCGTCTTGGCGGCGCCGCTAAGCTTCTTCTCTGTCGCCTGCGTGTCGCAGGAGGCTTTCATGTCCCGCTCGCATTTGGTCATGAAGCTGGTCTTGGCGGCTCCTGCGAGCTTCTTCTCGGTTGCCTGCGCCGTGCAGGAACTCTCGGCCGCATAGGCACTTCCGGCGCAGAGGATCAGGACGAAGGCTGCAGCTATGGCTTTCATGGGTGTATCTCCCGGGAATAACCCCTGAGAGGCTAGGGCGCCGAGGTCCGAAGGCAATCACCCGGAAGGAGCGTGAGGGCTCAGCCGAAGCCGTGATGCCAGACGATGCCCATCAGGCCGATCCCGAGCAGGAAGAGGGGAAGCCATCGGGGGCAGTGCAGGGTGGCGGAGGGCGGATCGCCCAGGAGGTCCAGATCGTATTTGTCGTTCGGGCTCATGATGCAGGTGCCCCTATCTGCCGGATATCTCATTCTTGTGACAGGCCGTTCCGGCGCCATGCATGTGCCCGTCGCGAACCCCATGCCACCACGGTGAGGGCGCCGGCGCAATGCCTCGGGGCGTGCCAAATGTCGCAGCGATGCCATAAAAAAGGGCAGCGATGCTGCCCTTTCGGTCTTGCGAACCGTTCAGACCCGAACTATCTCGTGTCTTGCGATAGGGCGACGGCGTCGCTCTGTTGCTGCCCTTTTGGGCGTTTCCTCCCTAAACTTCGGGCCGCTGGCAACAGCGGCCTTTTTTCTTGTCCGGTCAGTCGCCCGGCGGCTCTACTCGGCCGCGATCTGCTGGGGCGGCCGTTCGCCCGCAAGGGTCTCGATCACTTCGGAAAACGCAAGGGCGAGGTCCTGAGCCAGACTTCCGAAGCCCGGCTTCTTCTGCAGGCTGCGCTCGTCCATGTAGATCGACCGGTTGATTTCCACCTGCAGGGCATGCCGGTCGAGAGTCGGCTCCCCGTAATGCTCGGTGATGAAGCCCCCAGCATAGGGCTTGTTGCGGATCACGGTGTAGCCGCGCCCGCGCAGGGCTGCTTCCGTCAGTTCGATGAGAAGGGGCGTACAGCTCGTGCCGTAGCGGTCGCCGAGCACGATGTCCGCCTTGGCTCCGTCATCCCGGCTGACGCTGGTCGAGGGCATGGAGTGGCAATCGATCAGGAAGGACTGGCCGAAGGTCTGGGCCGTGCGCCGGATGAGCTGCCGCAGGGCGCGATGATAGGGCTTGTAGAGCCATTCAATCCGCTGGAGGGCCTCGTCGACCGGCAGGCGCGTCGCATAGATCTCCTGCCCGTCGGCCACGATGCGCGGAACGGTGCCGAGCCCCCCTGCCACGCGCATGGAGCGGGTATTGGCGAAGGGCGGCAGGCGCCCTTCGAACATGCGGGAATCGAGCTCGTAGGGCTCCCGGTTCAGGTCCAGATAGGCCCGGGGGAAGCGGGCCGTCATGAGCGGGGCGCCCAGGTCGACCACGGGAGCGAAGAGCTCGTCCACATAGGCGTCCTCCGAGCGGCGCAGCGCCAGCGCATCCAGGCGCGAAGCCGCCAGGAAGGAGGCCGGGTAGATCGCTCCCGCATGGGGGACATTGAACACGAAGGGCACCGTCTGGCCGGCTGGCTCGATGACGACAAAGGGAGGTTCGAACTCGTCGGTGATGGCTGGCCGCATCCGATTTTTTTGGGATCTTGAACTGGTGACAGGGAAAGGGCTGGGGATAGTGTAAGGCAGCGCCATATTCTGTCCATGGCAATATCGTTGACGGGATGCGTCGTTCTTTCACGGCTTATTTACCCGGAGCGGGCATCAAGACGGGGACGTTCGTGACGATTCGAGGTTGGCGGCGATGAAGATCCTTCTTGCCGAAGACGATAATGACATGCGGCGCTTCCTCGTGAAGGCGCTGGAGAACGCCGGCTACGACGTGGCCTCGTTCGACAATGGCCTCTCGGCCTATAACAGGCTGCGCGAGGAACCCTTCGAGCTGCTCCTGACCGACATCGTCATGCCCGAGATGGACGGAATCGAGCTGGCTCGCCGGGCGACCGAGCTCGATCCGGACATCAAGGTGATGTTCATCACCGGCTTCGCGGCTGTGGCGCTGAACCCCGATTCCCAGGCTCCGCGGGAGGCCAAGGTGCTGTCCAAGCCCTTCCACCTGCGCGATCTGGTGAACGAGGTCGATAAAATGATGGCGGCCTGAAAAAGGTCGCGATCATGGCTTGCGTCCCCGCGCGCTTGCCGGTATATCGCGCTCCACACCTGAAGCGGGACCTGAAAATTCGCCGTTTCAAGGGCGCGTAGCTCAGCGGGAGAGCACTACGTTGACATCGTAGGGGTCGCTGGTTCGATCCCAGCCGCGCCCACCATTCTTTCGTCGGCCTTCCCCGTGAGGCTGCTGCAGGAGATCGGACATGAAGATCCGTAACTCGTTGAAGTCGCTGCGCGGCCGTCACCGCGACAACCAGCTGGTTCGTCGCAAGGGCCGCATCTACATCATCAACAAGACGCAGAAGCGCTACAAGGCCCGCCAGGGCTAAGCTTCGACGGGCGGCTTTTGCCGCACGCAATTGCGAATTGACGGCGCATGCCGGGATCCTAGAATCCCGGCATGCGCTTTTTTGCGTTACCTCTGATCCTGGCCTTCAGCCTCGTGGCGCCTCCGGGCTTCGCGCAGGATGACGGGCGCCCGCAGGATGCCCCCCCGGCCCCCAGCCGCTCAGCGCCGCGGGCCGTCACCCTGGACAGCCTGTTCGAGCGCCTCGCCAAGGCGGGCAGCGAGCGGGAGGCAGACGGAATCGCGTCCCTCATCGAGCGCCGCCTGTCCCGCTCCGGCTCCGACACAGCCGACCTTCTCCTGACCCGCGCCGGCAAGGCCGTCGAGGACAAGGATTATCCCCTCTCGGTCGAATTGCTCGACCGTATCCTGACCCTCGAGCCGCAATGGGCCGAGGCTTGGTACCGGCGCGCCCTGGTCTTCTATATGCTCGACGATCCGGTGAGCGCTCTTGCCGATCTGAACCGGGCCGTGGAGCTGGAGCCTCGCCATTTCGGCGCCTGGACGGCCCTCGGGCACCTGTTCATGGCCTCCGACGAGAAGGCGCAGGCGCTCGCGGCCTATCGCAAGGTGCTGAAGATTCGCCCGCAGACCTCGGACATCGAGACCATCGTGTCCCATCTCGGGCCCGAGATCGAAGGACAGGACCTTTAGACGGCATCACGGGAAGATAAGGGCGTCCCTTCACCCTTCTTCGTCATCCCCGGGATAAGCCCGGCCAGGATGGGCAGGCGAGGATGCGCGACAAGATTCCCTCCCCCTTGTGGGGAGGGTTAGGGTGGGGATGTCGGCGCAGGACCTTCAGAACGTGGCGCTCACACCCCCCTCTCCAACTCTCCCCCCACAAGGGGGGAGAGGGCGCGGTAGCGCCTTCCACGAACACGCGAGGTCCGCAGGCGAGGAGCGCGTGTCGGCGCTCCCCGCGGAGGTTCAGGCCTTGGCGGCGTGCTCGCTGTTGACGAAGGCGATGCGGACCATGTTGGTCGCGCCCGGGGTACCGAAGGGCACGCCCGCCACGATGATGATGCGCTCGCCGATCTCCGAGAAACCTTCGCGTACGGCGAACTTGCAGGCCCGGAAGGCCATGTCGTCGATGTCGCTGGCGTCCTTGGTGCGGATCGGATGCGTGCCCCACACGAGGGCGAGGCGCCGGGCCGTATTGATGTTGGGCGTGAGCGCGATCACGGTCGAGTTCGGCCGCTCGCGGGCCAGGCGGAAGGCCGTGGCGCCGGACGAGGTCCAGGCCGCGATCGTCCTGAGATGCAGCGTCTCGGCGATCTGGTAGGTGCCGGCCGCGATGGCGTCCGATCCGGTCGCCTCCGGCTCTGAAGCCTGGGCCCTGACGATGGACCAGTAGCTCTGGTCCTGCTCCACCTCTTCGGCGATGCGGTTCATGGTGGTCACCGCCTCGATGGGAAATTGGCCCGAGGCGCTTTCGGCCGACAGCATCACGGCGTCGGCGCCGTCATAGACGGCGGTCGCGACGTCCGAGACCTCGGCGCGGGTCGGGACGGGCGCGGTGATCATCGATTCCAGCATCTGGGTCGCGACCACGACGGGCTTTCCGAGCTTGCGCGCCGCACGGATGATGCGCTTCTGGATGCCTGGCACCTTCTCGAGGGGCATCTCGACGCCGAGATCGCCGCGGGCGACCATCACGGCATCGGAAATCTCCATGATCTCGTCGAGCCGGGCGATGGCCTGGGGCTTCTCGAGCTTGGACATGACGAGCGCCCGGCCGCGGGCCACTTTCTTGACTTCCGCCACATCCTCAGGGCGCTGCACGAAGGACAGGGCGATCCAGTCCACGCCCGCATCCAGCGCCGCTTCCAGATCGGAGCGGTCCTTCTCGGTCATGGCTGCGACGGGGATCACCGTGTCGGGAAGGCTCACGCCCTTGCGGTTCATGATCTTGCCCGCGACCTCCACCTCCGTGACGACGACGCCCGGCTTCACGCTCTTCACGCGTAGGCGCAGCTTGCCATCGTCGATGAGGACGGTGTGGCCCGGCTCCAGAGACTCGAGAATTTCCGGGTGGGGCAGGTGCACGCGCTCCGCACTGCCGGGAGCCTTGTCGGCGTCGAGCGTGAAGGTCTGGCCCTTCTCGAGCATTGCGCTGTCGCCCGCAAAGGTGCCGACGCGCAGCTTCGGGCCCTGAAGGTCGGCCAGGATCGCGATGGGGCGCTTGAACTTCGCCTCCACGCCGCGGATCATCTCGACCCGCTCCTTCAGCTTCTCGCGAGGCAGGTGGCTCATGTTCAGGCGGAACACGTCGGCCCCCGCCCTGAAGAGGCGTTCCACCATCTCCGGGTTCTCGGAGGCCGGCCCCAAGGTTGCGAGGATCTTCGTGCGCCGTGCGCGTCTCATCATCATTGCCCCCCGGGCGATTAGTTTCTGTGAGCTGGATGGTCCAGCTCTTCTGTTCACCTGTATCGACTTCGAAGAAGCCGTTGCGATCGAAGCCTCTGGCGAGGCAGTCTTCCGTCCCGCGGATCGTGAATTCCCGCTCACGGGTACACATGAAGGAGCGCCCGCTCCACTCGCCTCCGCGATCGTAGTCGATGGCGTAGACATAGAAGAAGCGGCTCGCGAGCTGGCCTTTCAGAAGGGTCTCGCAGGCCCGGGCTTCCAGGTTCCACCAGCCTTCCGTCACCCAGCCCTGGCTGTCCCGATAGCCGAGCGACACGCCCACACGGCTCGACGTCATGTTGCACATGCGCAGATCCGCCCGCGCCGGAGAGGCAGCCAGCAGGCCTGTCCCGAGAACGGCGGCCAGGAGCCCAAGGCTTCGCCGCCCGCTGCAGACCGATGGGAGGAATCCGGCAATCATGGATGGTGTCGTGAGTCGGTTCGGATAATGCGGATGCACAATGCTTCGGGAAGTATGTCGAATCCTTGTCGGCCAGAAGCGTCGTCGCATCAAGCCCTAATCCTCCCGGCAGGCACCGGGCGGGGGCGGGCGTGTCGTTTTGAAGGGAGAAAAGCCCGCAACCCCCCTCGAACGGAGAGGCGTGGAAGGGATCGGTCCTTTGCCGGCTAGGACTTTGCCGACCTCGGTCGCGCGACCCAGATGCCGGCCAGGATGGCCGCGCCGCCGAGCGCCTGCACGGGCGTCAGCGCCTCGCCCAGGAGGAGCCAGCCGAAGAGTGCCGCCGCCACGGCCTCCAGGAAGATCACGAGGGATGAGAAGACCGGGGAGAGGCGTCCGAGCGCGATGGCGAGGAGCCCCTGGCCGCCCGCATGGCTGATGAACGCCATGGCCACCAGAGCCGCGACGCCCTGGCCCGTCTGCGGCAGGACGCGGCCGTCGAGGACGAGCGCGACGACGAGGAGCGCCGCGGACGTGATGACCCCGCTTTCGAACGTGACCCGGGCTGCGCCCGCCACGGCGCGCGCCCGGCCGGCGAAGATGAAGTAGAGGCCGAAGAAGAATGCGGTCGCGAGACCGAACATGTCGCCGCGGATCCGGGCTGGATCCACATGGAGGCTCTGGCCGATCAGGGCGGTGCCGCCCAGGAGGCAGAAGCCGAGGCCCGCGATGGTGCCGGCCGCGATCCGCTGCTTCAGGACGAGCCAGGTGACCAGGACGACGAAGAACGGCGCCGTGGTGGCGAAGAAGGTGGCGTTGGCGACCGTGGTCTCGAGGATCGACAGGTGCCAGAAGAGCAGATCCCCCGTGAAGGCGAGCCCGGCCAGGATCGTGGGCTTGGGGAAGGAGGCGCGGGGGGCTTGAGGATTGCGCGCCTCCTCGATCCGCATCCAGCCGTAGAGGAGCGGCAGGGCCAGGAAGACGCGCCAGAAGGCGCTCGCGAAAGGCCCCACATCGGCCGAGGCATAGCGGACGAAAATCGGCGAGATGCCCATCGCGACGGCCCCGAGGCAGAGGGCCGTGAAGGCGGACGCGAAGCCCGTGTCGAGGCGTGCCTGGGGGGAGGGGGTGGACATGCGGGTCGGGGGCATGGGCGCTCGTCGGTGCTGGGGCGTGCGGCCGTGCCGGTGCCGGAAGGTCGCGTTGTCAGCCTTCCTAGGGCAGGATAAGGCTTCTCTTCAACCCTGATCCGCTTGCCGTTCCGTTCCATGACTCTCTCCCCTGCGCTCCGGCGCGAAGATCCCGCCGAAGAAACCGCTTCCGCGCCCTGGCCCGTCGAGACCATCGAGGGGGCGGTCGAATCCGGCGTCCTGCTCCTGTGCGACCATGCGTCCAATGCGGTTCCGCCGGATCTCGGCGATCTCGGCCTCCCGCCCACCGAATTCCAGCGGCACATCGCCTACGATATCGGGGCGGCAGGCGTGACCCGCTCCCTGGCCCGGCGCCTAAACGCTCCGGCGGTGCTGACGCGCTTCTCCCGCCTCATCATCGACCCCAACCGGGGCCGGGACGATCCCACCCTCGTGATGCGCCTCTCCGACGGGGCCGTGGTTCCGGGCAATGCCCGTATCACGGACGAGGAGGTGCAGGAGCGGATCCGACGCTTCTACGACCCCTACGACGCGGCCGTTTCGACCGCCGTCGAGCGCGCCATGGCGGCAGGCCACCCGCCGGTGATCGTCACGATCCACAGCTTCACGCCCATCTGGCGCGGCTGGCCCAGGCCCTGGCATGTGGGGATTTTGTGGGATGCGGATGCGCGCTATGCCCGGCCGCTGATCGAGGCCCTGCAGGCCGAGGAGGGCCTCGTCGTCGGCGACAACGAGCCCTATGACGGCGCGCTCCTCGGCGATACGGTGGACCGGCACGCCACGCGGCGCGGCCTCGCCAGCGCCCTGGTTGAGATCCGGCAGGACCTGATCGCCGCCGAGGCGGGCCAGGAGGAATGGGCGGAGCGTTTCGCGCGGCTTCTCACCCCTCTCCTGGCCGATGCGGATCTCAGGATTCCGGCGCCCCAGCCGACCCGCACCCGGGACCGTCTGCGCCGGCATTAGCAACTAAAGGTCCATCACATCTGCAAGGTGACCCCATGACCGAGATCGATCCCGAAACCCGGACCCGGCTCGAGGCGGCCGCGTTCCGTCGGCTCCTGCAGCATCTGCGCGAGCGGACGGACGTCCAGAACATCGACCTCATGAATCTCGCGGGCTTCTGCCGCAACTGCCTCTCGAACTGGCTCAAGGAGGAGGCGGACGCGAGTGGGGTTACGCTCTCGAAGGAGGAGAGCCGGACTTATGTCTACGGCATGCCTTACGAGGAGTGGAAGGCGCGGTACCAGACGGAGGCGACGCAGGGGCAACTCAAGGCCTTTGAAGAATCCAAGCCGAGCCATTAAAACGGCTTCAACCAAATGACCTTACCGTTTCGTCGAACCCGATCCTGGCGCCAGCGCCACCAGTCAAAGGCAAGTATTTATGGATGACGCAGCTTTTCAAACCGAATCCGTCGCAGCCGACCAGCTGAAGGCCTTCATCGAGCGCATCGAGCGCCTCGAGGAAGAAAAGGCCGGCATCGCAGGCGACATCAAGGACGTCTATGCCGAGGCCAAGGGCAACGGCTTCGACACCAAGGTCCTCCGCAAGATCATCGCCCTGCGCAAGCGCGACTATGCCGAGCGGCAGGAGGAGGAGGCGATCCTCGAACTCTACATGCAGGCACTCGGAATGGCCGGCTGAGTTCCTTTCGGGACCGTGGACGAAAACAAGGCGGGGCCCCGAGGTCCCGCCTTTTCGTTTGGCCGCAAGGTCAGCACTTGCTCGCCATGCCGGTGGGGTTCGTGCTGCCGACAGCCTTTCCGGTCTGGCCGGGATAGCAGTTGTTCCGGCCGCTCACGCCCGCATCGATGGCATTCTTCGGTCCGGGCGTGATGGTCCCGGGTGGCGCGCCGGGCGGGTTCACGGCCGCGCCGCTCTGGCCCGTGGCGCCGGTGGCATTGGGGTCCGTCGTTTCGCGGACAGGAAACTGGGGCGTGCCCGCATTGCCCGTGTCGACGCTCGGGGCGGGCCTCGTCGCTCCCGGCGCGTGCCCGGGCTGTGCTCCGGGCGGATTGTCCTGAGCGAAGGCGCCGCCTGTCCCTGCCGCGAGTGTCCCCACAAGGGCCAGGACGGCCCATGGTCTGATCCGCATCTCAACCTCCGGGCTGCTGAATCCGTGTTTCGTCATCCTCGGATGACTCGCCCGGAGGGCTTATGTTTCAGCGTGGCGGGAGATTTCTGCCGGCGGCAGGGCGCCTGGGATCGCCTGAAGTCCCGGGCTCAAAAGTGCAAATCCACTTTTGGTCCGGGGCTTTAGCGCACCACCGGCAGGGGCTTTACGGCCGGGCCCGTGAAGCGGTTCGTCGCCAGATCTCCCACGGGCTTCGACGAGAAGCCCATCTGGAGGCTCGGTCCCGCGGTCAGCAGGGCGCGGGCTGTGGCGGGATGCTCCTTGGCCCTGGCTTTCGCCGAAGGAGCCTTCTTGGCTGCGGCCGGAGCCTTAGGGGCTTCGGGGACGATCGCCTCCCGGGTCGCCGGGACCGGGATCGCGACCGGCGCGATGGACGCCACCGTCACCGGATGGCCGCCCGGACGTGGCGGCGGGAGCGGAACCGCCGAGGAGGGGAGTTCCGCGAGCTGTGCCGTCGCGCGCAGATCTGCAAGGCCGGGGATCGGGTTCGTCTGCGCGAGCGCGCTCGGCCGGGCGGGCGGGATCGGCGCATAGGCGATGGCCCCGGTCGATACGATGTCATCCGGCCGCCGTGGGGGCATGGGCGCGAAGGCGATCTCGCGGGTCAGCCCCGCCTCCGAGCTGCCGATTCCCGTCGGACCCTGCTGCCAGGCAAGGGTCGGACCGGAGGGCGACGCAACGGTGCTCGGCGGCCCGGCGATTCGGGTCGGGGGCAGCGGCGGCGGAGGCGTGATCTCCTCGCGCAGGGCCGGGGCGGCTGCCGCAATGGCCGCCGGGGACGGGGCCGGCATCGGTTCGGGCTCGGGCATCGGCGCGGGCCTGGGCTGCACGACCGGAGCCGGGCGCGCGGCCACCTGCGTCCGTTGTTCGGCGGTTTGCAGGGCCGCATAGACCGAGCTGTTCGAATCGCTCGCGTAGTAGTTCTGCTGCGGCGGCGCAGAGCGCGACGCCATGAGAGCGCGGCCCGGCCGGGACGCGGCGCGGATCTCCTCCACGTCCTCGTCCTCGTCGCTGCCGCCGAAGAGGGTCGCCCAGAGGCTCTTGCGCCGGGTCGGCGCCGCAGCCTCGCCGGCATCCGCCACGGCGGTGTATCCGGCGACCGCGCCGCCGTTCGCCAGGATCTCGGCGCGGGCGAGTTCGTAGCCCGGCAGGGGCGTACCGTCGGCCGGGATGTGAACGGTCTTGCCGTCGGGGAACAGGCGCACGAGCTGGTCGCGGGTCATGCGCGGCCAGGCGCGCACGCTGCCCACGTCCAGATGCACGAAAGGCGTGTAGGCGTTGGGATAATAGCCGACGCCGCCCCGCTGCAGCCGCATCCCGATGGCGCGCAGGCGGTCGGCGGGGGCGTCGGGCAGGTAGAAGTCGAGCGCCTTGCCCTGCATGTGCTGGCTGTTCTTCGCCACCACGCTGGAACGGCGCCGGAGCATGGAGTTGGTCTGGGGCGAGCGATAGGCGGAGTTCACATGAACAGGCGCGCTCGATCCGACCTCGCGGTAGACTTCCCACACGGTGTCGAAGAGGCGCGGATCCATGCGCGTCTTCTCCTCACGCCTCCAGTCGCGCAGGAACCAGTTGAGCTGTTCCAGGGCCTGCGGGTCGTATTGCCCGTTGCGACGGAACGTGACCGTGAGGCTTTCCTTGGTGTTGTTGTGGTAGAAGGTCAGCGTGCGCGTGTCGCCGTTGGCGACGGCGTCCTGCGTCCCGCGCGTTCCCCCGAACAGGACGGCCAGGAGGGCCGCAAGGCCGACGCCTGTGCGGCGCACGAGCGAAGACCCGGCCGCGCGACGATCCGAACGCAATACTCTCACTGTGATACTCGTCTTTACACGCCGCCGCTTTGGGGCGCGGCCTCCCGAACGTGAAGGGATCTTTGCCGAAGACGGTTACCTCGAGGTTAAGCGGCCCCTAGAAAAATGTCTCCGGCGGAAGCCTTTTGTCAGGACCGCAGGCCCAAAGCCTCGCGCACCTTGAGATCGAAGCCGTAGAGGTCGTTGAAGGTCTTCACCTCGCCCTTCTCGTCCACCGAAAGGGTGAAATACGTGAGGTGGACGGGCAGCGGGCGGCTGAGGTTGAGATAGCGTTCACCCTTGCCGATCAGGCCCTTGAGCCGCGCCTCCGACCATTTCTCGCCGAGCACCTCCTCGGCCAGCTGGAAGGGCTGGTCGACGCGCACGCAGCCATGGCTGAAGGCGCGCTTGCCGGCGCCGAACAGATTCCGGTTCGGCGTGTCGTGCAGATAGACCGCGTGCTGGTTCGGGAACATGAACTTGATGTAGCCCAGTGCGTTGCGCTCGCCCGGGGGCTGCTGGACCGTGATCCGGTTGCCCTTGCGGATGACCTTGTAGCCCTTCTTCGCGGCGTAATAGGGGTCGTTGGCGAGCGCCGGCAGGAACTCCTTCTTCAGGATCGAGGGCGGAACGGTCCAGGACGGGTTGACGACCAGGTACTTCATGTTCTCGGAGAAGATCGGCGTCTGGGACTTCTCCTTGCCGACGATCACCCTTGTCTGGTGAATGATGGAATCGCCGTCCACGAGCCGCAGGCGGAATTCCGGCACGTTCACCATGATGTGGCGCTCACCGAGATCGCTCGGCAGCCAGCGCCAGCGCTCCATGTTGGCGATGATCTCGCTCTCCATGTGAGCCACGGAGGGGCCCGAAAGGGCCGCGAGGGTTGCCGGGCCGAGCACGCCGTCGTCCGCCAGGCCCTTCTCCTTCTGGAAGGCCGCAACCGCGGAGGCGAGGCGATCGTCGTAGACGGTCCTGTCCTCCGGCTCCTTGGCGAGGTTGAAGCGCGCCCGGATCAGCGGCACGCGCTCGTCACGCATGCCTACCCGCAGGGTCGGCCCCTTCGGCACCTTCAGGCGCGGCGGTGAGGAGGGATGACTGGCGCGGAGCTTGGCGAGCTTCTCCTTCAGGGCCCGATAGCCCTCATGGGGCGGGTTGTAGGCTTCGAGCGCCGCATTCGCGTCGGCCGCGTTCGCTACCTGGGCCAGCACTTCGGCGGCCTCGGGCAGGTCGAGCTTCGGCGTGATGAGCGGAGAGATCCGCGAGGGGTCGAGGCGCCCGCCCCGCGCGTCGCGGGCATAGCGGATGACGGCGGCAGCCAGTTTCAGGTCCGCCTCCGCCCATTGCGCCGGCGAGGCCTCACGGGCGAGGCGTAGGTCCGGCACCGGATAATCGGTCGGGTCGAGCCCGTCCTCGTCGGCGGCCTTCAGGCGTGTGACGGCTGCCCGCGCGGCCGCCGTGAAAGCGCCGTCGCGGACGAAGGCCAGGGGATGCTCGGCCTTCGCGTAGAAAGCCGACAGGGACTCCCTGTCGGCCTGCCTCAGGCGCAGGTCACGCAGGAGCGTGTCGGAGGCCAGCCGCTCCTCCAGGGCGACCCGCAGCCAGTCCGCACGGGCGGTCGCCAGGACGGGCGCCGGATCCGGGAGCGGGATTTCCGGAAGGGGCGCGACCGTCTCGGCGGTGTCGAGGACGACGGGAGCGGCCGGGGGCGGCTCGGGGAGGGCGACGTCGCGGGGGGCGGCCGGGACCGTCACATCCGCGAAGGACGGCTCCGCGGGCTCGATGGCGGGGAGCGGAAGCGCCGGCTGCGGCAGGCCGATCTCTTTTTCCGCCGCGAAGGCGGACAGGGAGGCCAGAGACACCGAGCCGACCAGGCCGAGCCACAGTGCCGTCTTGCGCAGGCTAAGCATTCCGATGCTCCTCGTCTTGTGTCGGGCGACAGAAAATTCGCCTCATGGGTTCTCGCCAGACGGCGTGACAGTGCACACCCGCCAAGCTCTCAACGCTCGAAGGACTCAAGCGGCTTCATCGCCAAGCCCAAGTTCTTTCATTTTTCGGTAAAGAGTGGAGCGGCCGATCCCCAGACGACGGGAAATGGCCGACATGCGACCCCCGTAATGGGACAGCGCGAACCGGATGACCTCCGCTTCCAGCTCCGCAAGGGTGCGCATCTCTCCCCCGTCGCTCATCAGAGACAGAGTGCCGGGATCGCGCAGGCCCGGCGGCGAGCCGGCGAGGGGGAGGGCAGGCGGCAATGGGTCTCCCGTCTCCCGGAGGAGAGGGATCTCGATTCGCCGCCCCTCAGTACGGGCGGCGATCTGCGGAAACTCGGCGGCCGTCAGGGTTACGCCTTCCGCGAGGGCGACGGCGCGGAACACCGCATTCTCCAGCTGGCGCAGGTTGCCGGGCCAGTCGTAGCGGGCGAGAAGATCGAGGGCGTCGGGCGCAAGCGCCGCGAGGGACTTACCCTCCTCCCGGGCGAAGAGGCGCATGAAGGCCCGAGCCCAGTCGCCGGCGAGCCCGGGCTCCGCCCGCAGGGGCCGCAGGGCAATGGGCTGGATCTGGAGCCGGTAGTAGAGGTCTTCGCGGAACCGGCCCCGGCGGACCGCTTCGTTCAGGGTGAAGCCGGCCGTCGCGACGATCCGCGCGTCCGGGCGTATGGCGCGGCGCGTGCCCTCCTGTGGGGACAGGACCTCCAGAAGACGCACCTGCGCGCCTGGTGGGAGGTGCTCCACGCTCTCGACGCACAGGGTTCCGCCCTGCGCCTCCCGAAGTCGTTCCGTCAGGGCAGCCTCGACGGCGTCGCTCCCGGCTGGGTCCTCGGCACGAAGGATCGCGAAGGGGCGGCTCTTGCGCTCGCCCGCCCCGTGAATGGCCCGGGCCAGCGCGATCGCCCCGCTTCCGGGCTCGGCTTCGATCAGCACCGGAAATGTCCCGCGGGCCGCGCGGTCGGCAAGGCGGATGACGCGCAAGCCTTCGGGGTGCGCCACATGACCCGCCGCCCCCTGGCGTAGGGCTCTGATGTCGTCGGCAAGGATCTCACGAAGGGGCATGAAAAGGGATCAAATATGGGGAAGGGCGCCGCGATGCTGCGCGACAAGAGTAAACCGGCGCTTAACGGGAGAGGGGTGCGGGTGCGCTGTCCCCAGCCATTGGCGGGTTGATCCGGAGGGGCAGACGGCCAATATGGTGAAGATCGGTTCACCTCCCTGTTCCCGAAAGGTCTTTCCTTGAAACGCCAGAATGCTTCCCCGTTTCATGCCATGTCCTCTGCCATGTCCGCGGCCGGCGCCAGGCAGGCCGAACTCGGCGCTCTGCCCGAGTGGAACCTCGCGGATCTCTATCCGGCCATGGACAGCGAGGCGTTCCGGGACGATCTCGCGAGGGCCGAGACGGAATGCCGGGATTTCGCGGAGGCCTATCGGGGCAAGCTCGATTCGCTGGCGCGGGACGAGAAGGCTGCCGCGACCCTGGGCGAAGCCGTGAAGCGTTATGAGGGGATCGAGGATCTCCTCGGGCGGCTCATGTCCTATGCGGGCCTCGTCTATTCGGGCGACACCACCGATCCGGCACGGGCGAAGTTCTATGGCGACACCCAGGAGCGGCTGACCGCGGCCTCGAGCGACCTGCTCTTCTTCGGGCTGGAGCTCAACCGAATCGACGATGCCGTGATGGACAAGGCGATGGCCGAGGAGCCGCTCGCCCATTACCGGCCCTGGATCGAGGACCTGCGCAAGGACAAGCCCTACCAGCTCGACGACAAGACCGAGAAGCTCTTCCATGAGAAGTCCGTCACCGGGCGCGCCGCCTGGAACCGGCTCTTCGACGAGACCATCGCGTCCCTGCGGTTCGACGTTCGCGGCGAGGAATTGCCCATCGAGCCGACCCTCAACAAGCTGCAGGACCCGGACGAGAGCGTGCGCAAGGACGCCTCGGAGGCCCTCGCCAAGACCCTGAAGGCGAACCTGCGCACCTTCACGCTCATCACCAACACGCTCGCCAAGGACAAGGAAATTTCCGACCGCTGGCGCGGCTTCGAGGACGTGGCGGATTCCCGCCACCTGGCGAACCGGGTCGAGCGCGAGGTGGTGGAGGCGCTGGTCTCCGCCGTGCGCGAGGCCTATCCGCGCCTGTCGCATCGCTATTATGCCCTCAAGGCCAAGTGGTTCGGCAAGGACCGCCTCGACCATTGGGACCGCAACGCCCCCCTGCCGAAGGTGGAGCAGCGGACGATCGCCTGGGACGAGGCTCGGGACACGGTGCTTTCCGCCTATTCGGCCTTCTCGCCCCGCATGGCCGAGATCGCCCAGCGCTTCTTCGACGAGCGCTGGATCGACGCGCCGACCCGTCCGGGCAAGGCGCCCGGTGCCTTCGCGCATCCGACGGTGCCGTCGGCGCACCCCTACGTGCTCCTGAACTACCAGGGCAAGCCGCGGGACGTGATGACCCTTGCGCACGAGCTGGGGCACGGCGTCCACCAGGTGCTCGCCGCGCCCAACGGCGCGCTGATGGCGCCGACGCCCCTGACTCTGGCCGAGACGGCCTCCGTTTTCGGCGAGATGCTGACCTTCCGCAGGCTCCTCGACCAGACGACCGATCCGGCGCAGCGTAAGGCGATGCTGGCCGCGAAGGTGGAGGACATGATCAACACGGTCGTGCGCCAGATCGCCTTCTATTCCTTCGAGCGCAAGGTCCATGTGGAGCGCCGCAACGGGGAGCTGACGGCCGAGAAACTGTGCGAATTGTGGATGTCCGTGCAGGACGAGTCGCTCGGTCCGGCAATCCGCCTCGGTGCGGGCTATGAATCCTACTGGACTTACATTCCGCACTTCATCCATTCGCCGTTCTACGTCTACGCCTATGCATTCGGCGATTGCCTGGTGAATTCGCTCTACGGCATCTACGAGCGGTCGAGCGACGGTTTCGTGGACCGCTATTTCGCCCTCCTGTCGGCGGGCGGCACCAAGCATTATTCCGAGCTCCTGGCACCCTTCGGGCTGAATGCGCGTGACCCGTCCTTCTGGCAGATCGGCCTGTCCATGATCGAGCGCCTGATCGGTGAGCTCGAAGCCATGGAAAAGGCGGCCTAAGGCCCATGTCAGACGGCTCCGACCACGATCCGGAAGCCAACCGCTTCTCTGCCCGCGCAGCACGCTATGCGCGGGTCGGCGCCAATATGGGCGGCGTCGCGGCCCGCATGGCGGGCGCGCGCCTGTTCGGCCGCGACGGGCTGAATGCCTCGAACGCGGCGGCCCTCGCGCAGGCCCTCGGAGGGCTGAAGGGCCCAATCATGAAGGTGGCGCAGCTCCTCGCGACCATTCCGGACCTGATTCCGCCCGAATATGCGGCGGAGCTGCAGAAGCTCCAGAGCGAGGCCCCGCCCATGGGAGCGGCCTTCGTGAAGCGCCGCATGCAGGCGGAGCTCGGGCCGGACTGGCAGGGCCGCTTCGGGACCTTCGACCTGAAGCCGGCCGCGGCCGCCTCTCTCGGTCAGGTCCATCGCGCAACCACGCGGGACGGCGCGCAGCTCGCCTGCAAGCTGCAATATCCTGACATGCAATCCGCCGTGGAGGCGGATCTGTCCCAGCTCGAACTGGTGTTCTCCCTCCACCGGCGCATGGACCCGGCCATCGATACCCGCGAGATCGCCAAGGAGATCGGCGAGCGCGTGCGGGAGGAGCTCGATTACGAGCGCGAGGCCCGCCATGCCGCGCTCTATGCCCGGACCCTGGCGGACATTCCAGAGGTGCGGGTTCCGAAGGTCCATCCCGACCTGTCGACGCGGCGGCTCCTGTCCCTCGAATGGCTCGAGGGCGACCGGATCCTCAATTATGTCGAGGCCGATGTGGCCACCCGGAACCGGCTCGCGGTCGCCATGTTCAAGGCCTGGTGGCATCCCTTCAGCCATGCGGCCGTGATCCACGGGGACCCGCATCTCGGCAATTACACCGTGTTCTCGGAAGGCGGAGAGCCTGCCGGCATCAACCTGCTCGATTACGGCTGCGTCCGGATCTTCCATCCCCGCTTCGTGGGCGGCGTGGTGGATCTCTATCGGGGCCTCCAGAACGAGGACCGGGACCGGATCGTCCACGCTTACGAGACCTGGGGCTTCAAGAACCTGTCCCGGGAGCTCATCGACATCCTCAACATCTGGGCGCGGTTCATCTACGGGCCGCTTCTCGATGACCGCATCCGCACGGTCGCGGACGGGGTGAAGCCCGGCGATTACGGCCGCCGGCAGGCCTTCGAGGTGCACAGGGCCCTCAAGGAGAAGGGGCCCGTCACGGTCCCGCGGGAATTCGTCTTCATGGATCGGGCGGCCGTGGGGCTCGGTGCCGTCTTCCTGCACCTGAGGGCAGAATTGAACTATCACAGGCTGTTCGAGGCGGAGGTCGAGACCTTTTCCCTCGATACCCTGGCGAAGCGCCAGGACGAGGCGCTTGCCGCCTCAGGCCTGCCCCGACCGGAATAATCACCAGGAATATGTAATGGAGTTGCGCTTCCGGCCGTCCCGCCGTAGATGGGGAGTGACGGCACGTCAGGGGAGGCCATGAGGTTCGTTTTCGTCCACCAGAATTTTCCGGGCCAGTTCGGCCGGATCGCACGGGCGCTCGCGCAGGAGGGGCACGAGGTCGTGGCCCTCGGCATGGTCAAGACCTGCGCCATTCCGGGCGTCCGCTACATCGCCTACGACGCCGTGCCGGGGCCGGACGACGCGCCCTTCCAGAACCGCTACTCACCGGTGGTGCCGCGCCTGCGGCGCGCCTATGGGGTCGCCCACCGGGCGCGCCAGATGGCCGAGCAGGGCTTCCATCCGGACGTGGTGGTGGTGAACACGGGCTGGGGCGAGAACCTCTTCCTCAAGGATGTGTGGCCGAACGCCCGGCACGTGGCCTATTTCGAATATTATTATGCCGCCAAGGGCCAGGATCTCGACTTCGATCCCGAATTCCCGATCACCAACCCGGAGATCATCTGGCGGCTCAGAGCGAAGAACGCCATGCAGCTCGGAGCGCTCGACGCCGCGGATCTGGCGGTTGCCCCGACCGCTTACCAGCGCGACACCTTTCCGGCCTATCTGCGCGATCGCATCGCGGTGATCCACGACGGCATCGATGCTCAGGACCTGAAGCCCGACCCTTCCGTGAGCCTGCGCCTGGGGCCGAAGGGGCCGCGCCTGAGCCGGGACATCCCGGTCGTAACCTATGTGAGCCGGAACATCGAGCCGATGCGCGGCTCCCATGTGATGTTCCGCAGCCTGCCGGGTCTGCTCGCGATCGATCCACGTCTGCGGGTGGTCGTCGTCGGCGGCAAGGGCACGAGCTATTCCGGCCAGGCGCCGGGCGGAAAGACCTGGTTCGACGTTTTCCGCGAGCGAATCGACGGGGAGGTGGACTGGTCCCGGGTGCACTTCGTCGGGAACCTGCCCTACGACCAGTTCGTGAAGGTGCTCCAGGTCTCCTCGGCGCATATCTACATGACCTATCCATTCGTCCTGTCCTGGTCATCCATCGAGGCCATGGCGCTGGAATGCCGCCTCGTCGCGTCCGACACCGCTCCGGTCCGGGAAATCGTGGAGGAGGGCGTGAACGGACGGCTGTTCGACTTTTTCGACGACAAGGCCCTGGTGGAGAGGGTGCGCGAGACCCTCGCCGAGAAGGCACGCTCCGCCGAGATGGCCCGGGAGGGCCGGCGAATCGCCCTGGAACGCTATGACTTCCAGAACGTCTGCCTACCGAAGTGGCGCGCTTTCCTCGGGGTCGGGTGAGGTGACTGGCACAAATTTGATCCCTCGCCGGAAGCGAAGCGTTGCGGCGTCTCACCGCATGGGGTAAACGCAGCCCAAAGAACTGTTGCAGAACAAGGCATCGATCATGGCCGATACAAAACATGCACCCTTTGGGGGATATAGCCCGGAGATGGACGGGCCGGCTCACGAGGCGACCTATGGCGGTTTCGTGCGCTTCGTGGAAATCGCCACCGCGGTGGTGATCTGCCATGTGCTGGCGCTCGCGGTCGGCGGCGTCCACCATGCCTGGCTGACAGCGATCTTCGGCGTCATCCTCTCGCTCGCGGCCGGTGCGATCGGCGCCGTTGCGCCGGCGATCGGTGTCCGCGCCCCGGCCGTGGTCGCGATCCTGCTGCTCCTGGCGCTCTTTTTCTATTGACATGACGCGAAGGGGATAAAAGTCTCCTTCGCGCAACAAATAAGGGCAGACAATTAGGTCGCCCAAGGCGGGGGGTTGCATGCGGATCGCTGTTCTCTCGGAATCCGATCAGGCGGAGGCGCGCGTCGCCGCCACCCCCGAGACCATCAAGAAATACAAGGCCCTTGGGGCCGAGGTCACCGTGCAGGCAGGAGCAGGCGGGCGCGCCGGCTTCCCGGACGCGGAGTACGAGGCCGCAGGCGCTGCCGTTGCGGCCACGGCCGAGGAAGCCGCGAAGGACGCCGACATCGTCCTGAAGGTCCGCCGGCCCGAGACCTCCGAGCTTGCCGCCCTCAAGCCCGGCGCCCTCCTCATCGCCATCATGGACCCCTACGGCCAGGACGCCGCCCTCAAGGCGCTGGCCGATGCCAAGGTCTCGGCCTTCGCCATGGAGCTGATGCCGCGCATCACCCGGGCGCAGGTGATGGACGTGCTCTCCTCCCAGGCCAATCTCGCGGGCTACCGCGCCGTGATTGACGCGACCGCCGAATACGGCCGCGCCATGCCGATGATGATGACCGCTGCCGGCACCGTGCCGGCCGCCCGGGTCTTCGTCATGGGCGCGGGCGTCGCGGGCCTCCAGGCCATCGCCACCGCCCGCCGCCTGGGCGCGGTGGTCACGGCCACGGACGTGCGTCCCGCCGCCAAGGAGCAGGTGGAGAGCCTGGGCGCCAAGTTCATCGCGGTCGAGGACGAGGAATTCAAGCAGGCCGAGACCGCAGGCGGTTACGCTAAGGAAATGTCGGCCGAGTACCGGGCCAAGCAGGCCGCGCTCGTCGCCTCCCACATCGCCAAGCAGGATATCGTCATCACGACCGCCCTCATCCCGGGCCGCCCGGCGCCGAAGCTCGTGACGCGCGAGATGGTGGAGGCGATGAAGCCCGGCTCCGTCATCGTCGATCTGGCGGTGGAACGGGGCGGCAACGTCGAACTCGCCGAGCCGGGCCGGGTGGCGGAGCACAACGGCGTGAAGATCGTCGGCCATCTCAACGTGCCGGGCCGCCTCGCGGCGACCGCCTCGAGCCTCTATGCCCGCAACCTCTATGCCTTCGTCGAGACGCTGGTCGACAAGGCGGCGAAGACGCTGGCCGTCAAATGGGACGATGAACTCGTGAAGGCGACCTGCCTGACCCGCGACGGCGCGATCGTCCACACGGCCTTCCAGCCGACAGCGTAAGGGGCAAGAAAGCCATGGCTGTACTCACACCCGAACAGGCGGTCGAACAGTCCCGGGCGGCGGCCGATGCCGCCCAGCGCGCGGCCGAGACGGCCCAGGCCATCGCCGACCAGGTCGCGGCGGCCGCAAGTGCCGCAACTCACGGGGCGGTCGACCCTACGGTGTTCCGGCTGGCGATCTTCGTGCTGGCCATCTTCGTGGGCTATTACGTAGTCTGGTCGGTGACGCCGGCCCTGCATACGCCGCTCATGTCCGTCACCAACGCCATCTCGTCCGTGATCGTGGTGGGCGCGGTCCTGGCCGTGGGCGTCAATGTGGCGCCGGCCCTCGGAGATGGGCCGGTCTGGGCGCGGGCCCTCGGCTTCATTGCCCTCATCCTGGCGTCCATCAACATATTCGGCGGCTTCCTGGTGACCCAGCGGATGCTCGCCATGTACCGCAAGAAGGGTTGAGGCGATGTCGGCGAATCTGGCCTCGATCCTGTACCTCGTCTCCGGCGTCCTGTTCATCCTGGCCCTTCGCGGCCTGTCCCATCCCACCACCTCCCGGCAGGGTAACCTCTACGGCATGGTGGGCATGGGGATCGCCATCGTCACGACCCTGCTCGTGTCCCCGCCGAGCGGCTTCGGCGGCTGGGCCCTGGTGATCGCCGGCCTCGCCATCGGCGGCGGTATCGGCGCCGTGGTGGCCAAGCGTGTGCCGATGACCGCCATGCCGCAGCTCGTGGCGGCCTTCCACTCCCTGGTGGGCATGGCGGCCGTGCTGGTGGCGGCGGGCGCGCTCTACGCGCCGCAGGCCTTTGGCATCGGCTCGGTCGGCACCATCCATGGCGGCTCGCTCTTCGAGATGGCCCTCGGCGTCGCCATCGGGGCCGTCACGTTCACGGGTTCGGTCATCGCCTTCCTGAAGCTCGACGGACGCATGTCCGGCAAGCCGATCCTCCTGCCGCAGCGTCACCTGCTCAACATCGCACTCGGCGTGCTGCTTCTCGTCCTGCTCATCGCCTTCATCCGCACGGAGAGCCACACGCTGTTCTGGCTGATCGTGCTGGTGTCCTTCGTGCTCGGCGTGACGCTCATCATCCCCATCGGCGGCGCCGACATGCCCGTCGTGGTGTCGATGCTCAACTCCTATTCGGGCTGGGCCGCGGCCGGCATCGGCTTCACGCTGGGCAACCTCGCGCTCATCATCACGGGCGCCCTGGTGGGCTCCTCGGGCGCGATCCTGTCCTACATCATGTGCAAGGGCATGAACCGCTCCTTCATCTCGGTGATCCTCGGCGGCTTCGGGGCGAGACGGCCGCCGCTGCCGGCGGCGCCACCGAGGCACGGCCCGTGAAGCAGGGCTCGGCCGACGATGCGGCCTTCATCCTCAAGAACGCCGCCAAGGTCATCATCGTGCCGGGCTACGGCATGGCGGTGGCGCAGGCGCAGCACGCCCTGCGCGAGATGGCCGACCAGCTCAAGGCCGAAGGCGTCGAGGTGAAATACGCCATCCATCCGGTGGCAGGCCGCATGCCCGGCCACATGAACGTGCTGCTCGCCGAGGCGAACGTTCCTTACGACGAGGTGTTCGAGCTCGAGGACATCAACGGCGAGTTCGCGCAGGCCGACGTCGCCTTCGTGATCGGCGCCAACGACGTGACGAACCCGGCCGCCAAGACCGATCCGGCCTCGCCGATCTACGGCATGCCGGTGCTCGACGTGGAGAAGGCCAAGACCGTGCTTTTCGTGAAGCGCAGCATGGGCTCCGGCTATGCGGGCGTCGAGAACGAGCTGTTCTTCCGGGACAACACCATGATGCTCTTCGGCGACGCCAAGAAGGTCGTGGACGAGATCCTGAAGAACCTGGACTGACGTCCCGACAGAATCCTCGCCAATTCCGGGGGCGCCAGATGCGGCCAGCCCCCGGCTCATGGAGCCGCGTATGGGCGTGACGTTGCGGATGGCGGGCCCCGCCGACCGGAGTGCCGTCATCGAGCTGATCCACAAGCTCAATGTCTTCGAGGCGGATCTCACCGGTGACCGCCGCCGGGACCATGGCGCCGCGCGGGATTATTACAACGAACTCCTCCAGCGGCTCGCCGGGCGGCAGGGCCGCATCGTGCTGGCCGAGGCGGACGGCATCGTGGTCGCCGCCATGGGCTTCTCCATCGATCAGGATGCGGCTTACGTCACCGACGACGTGCGCCGGCACGGCACCGTGACGGACCTGATCGTGCATGAGGAATGGCGCGGCCGCGGGATCGGCCGGATGCTGCTCGAGGAAGCCGAACGCCTCACCCGCGAGGCGGGCCTCCAGCGCCTCATGATCGGCGCCCTCGTCGCCAACGAGCGGGCCGAGCGCACCTACCGGGAATTCGGCTTCGAGCCTTACGTGTCCTACATGGTCAAGGGGCTGTCATAGTCCCGGCCGGAGCCTCGGCGAAGATCAGCTTCGGCCAGCGCTCCGCCCAGTCCTTGCCGGCGAGCCGCTGCCGGTAAATGTCCATCTTCCCGCGGAAGGCCGGGGTCGGCCTGACTGTCAAACCGATGAGGTCATTGATCCCGTGGGGAGCCAGAATCTCCACCCGACCGGCAGCGAGCCGCGCGGCGATTGCCGTGGCGGTCTCGGGCCAATGGGAGATCGCGTCCGCCGTATTGCGATAGGGCCTTTCGCCGTTGCGCAGGTGCATCCGCGCCTGGTTCCTCACCTGCCAGTTCGGGTCGGCGCAGAGGCGGCGGAGTTCTCGCTCCAAGGCGGCGTCCCGCGCCTTACTCACATCGGCCGGGTCGAAGTACACCACGTCCACATCGTCGAGGGAGGCGAGGTCGAAGACGCGCCCGTGCAGTGCGTCCCAGACGGCGTTGCGGACGAAGCCCGCGCCGATCCAGCTATCGGGGAGGGTGAGGGATGCCACAACGGCAAGAAGCCCACGCATGGGGGCGTGGGCTTCGATCAGGCTCGCGATATCCGCCAGGCCGCGCAGGGGCTGAGCCATGGCGGTCCTGTGCCTTACAGGCGCGAATTCCCCTGGCGTGCCACCGTGTTGGAGCTGTCGATGGACAGGGCCCGCTGGAAGCTCTCGGCCGCCTGGCTCTTCTTGCCCTGGCGCTCGAAGGCCACGCCGCGCCAAGCCCAGGAATCGGCGTCGCGGGCATTCACGTTGAGGGCGGCGTTGAAGTCCTCGATGGCCTTGTCGTACTGCCCGGTCGCCACGAGGCTCTGGCCGCGGGCCGCGTAGGGCGCGGCCACGAAGGGGTTGCGGTCGATGGTGGCGTCGAAGTCCAGGATCGCCTGAGGATGCATGCCCTGGCGCTGGTAGAGCAGGCCGCGGGCATGGAGCGCCTCGGCCGATTCGGGCAGCAGGCGGATCGCCACATTCAGGTCGTTGAGGGCGTCCTGATACTGATTCTGGACCCGGAGCAGGTTGGCGCGCCCGATATAGGCCGGGCCGTAATTCGGGTCGGCCTGGATGGCGCGGGTGAAATCGGCGAGCGCCTGGTCGTTCCGTCCGGTCTGCCGCAGGGCGAGGGCGCGGTTGGTATAGGCCGGTGCGTAGTTGGGATCGAGCTGGATCGCCTTGGAGAAATCCGCCATGGCGTCGCTGTAGCGGCCCACCCGCGCATAGGCGGCGCCACGGGTGTTGTAGGCGCTGGGATCTGCCGGGTTGCGTTCGATCACCTCGGACAGGGAGGCGATGTTCACCTTGCTGGTGCCCTGCGTATCTTCCTCGACGACGGCGATGCGGCGGGTGACGCCCCCGCCGGTGGTCTCGCAGCCTGCGAGCGCAAGGGCCACGAAGGTCAGGGTCAGGGGCGCAAAGCGGCGAATCGATGAGTCGAGCACCTTCGTCTCCAGCTCAATGAATGGGATAGGCTCACCCTAAGGGGTAAACCTTAACAGCCATGAAATAAAGCAGCATAGACGGGGAGGGGAGGCCCTGAAATGCAATCGGCGCCCGGTCTTTTCAGACGGGCGCCGCTCACAATCGAGAGACCAAATTCTTGATGCTCTGGAAGAGCTTAACGGGCCGGGCGGCCCGGCGCGGCGACGCGCGGCTTGGACGGCAGCAGGCCTTCGCGCTGCATGCGCTTGCGGATCAGCTTGCGGGCGCGGCGAACGGCCTCGGCCTTTTCACGGGCCTTCTTCTCGGACGGCTTCTCGTAATGACCGCGAAGCTTCATCTCGCGGAAGATACCCTCACGCTGCATCTTCTTCTTGAGAGCGCGGAGCGCCTGGTCGACGTTGTTATCCCGGACAAGAACCTGCACGCGAATTCCTCGTATTGATCCGTTTCGATTGTGACAAAAACAAATAAGGCGCGTCCTGCGCACCTTTATCTGACCGGCGTGACTATCAGAGGAGGGCCCGATTGTCCAGGGTTTCCGCCAAGAAAAGCGCCGGCCAAGGCTACGGCCGTTGCTGACAACGCCGGAGGGTCGAGAAGGTTTCATTCCCCTTCGGGGAAGATCCGGGTCACGTGCCCCATTTTGCGGCCGGGCCTTGCCTCGGCCTTGCCGTAGAGCTGGAGATGCGCGCCCGGCTCCGCGAGGAGGCGTTCCCAGGCCTCCACGTCGTCGCCGATCAGGTTCTGCATCTCGACCCGGCCGAGCCGGGCGGTGGCGCCGAGCGGCCAGCCGCAGACAGCCCTGACATGCTGCTCGAACTGGGAGGTCGTGGCGCCGCCGAGGGTCCAATGGCCCGAATTATGGACCCGGGGAGCGATCTCGTTGACCACCAGGCGCTCCTTAGCCCCATCCGTCACGAGAAACAGCTCGACCGCGAGGACGCCGACATAATCCAGCGCCTCGGCAATGGACCGGGCGATCGCGAAGGCCTCTTCCTCGGTCCGCTGCGAAACGCCGGCCGGGACGCGGGTCGTCGCCAGGATGTGGTGGCGGTGTTCGTTCGCGCAGAGATCGTAGGCCGCGAAGGCGCCCGCGGCCGTGCGGGCGGCCACCACCGACACTTCCCGCTCGAAGGGCACAAACCCTTCGAGGATGGCTGGAGCCCGGCCGATGGCCGCAAAGGCGGCGGCAGGATCCGTCTCCGGGCGGATCATCGCCTGGCCCTTGCCGTCATAGCCGAAACGCCGGGTCTTGAGCACGGCAGGCCGGCCGATCCGCTCCAGCGCGGCCGCAAGTTCCGCCTCGTCGGAAACGGCCGCGAAGGGCGCCGTCGGAATGCCGAGGCCGGACACGAAGGTCTTTTCGCTCAGCCGGTCCTGGGACACGGACAGGGCGTGCGCGTTGGGCGCCAGGGGCGCATGGGCGCTCAGGATCGCCGCGGTGGCGCCCGGGACGTTCTCGAATTCGTAGGTGACCACGTCGACCGCCTTGGCAAAACGCACCAGGGCCGCCTCGTCCTCATAGGCCGCAACCGTGTGCTCGGCGGCGACATCGAAGGCGGGACTGTCCCGCTCCGGGGCATAGATGTGGGTGCGCAGGCCGAGCTCGGCGGCCGCCATAGCCATCATGCGGCCGAGCTGGCCGCCGCCGAGGATGCCGAGGGTGCAGCCGGGGCGCATCATGCGGTCATTCCTCCTCGGCGGGCCGCTCGGCCACGCTCTCGCTCTGGCGGGCGCGCCAGGCGTCGAGACGCCGGGCAAGGGCCTCATCGTGCAGGGCGAGAACCGCCGCCGCCAGGAGGGCGGCATTCACGGCGCCGGCCCGCCCGATCGCGAGGGTGCCGACCGGAATGCCGGCGGGCATCTGGACGATGGACAGGAGGCTGTCCTGCCCGGACAGGGCCTTCGATTCCACCGGCACGCCGAAGACCGGGAGAGACGTCATGGCGGCCGTCATGCCGGGCAGGTGCGCGGCTCCGCCTGCACCCGCGATGACGACCTGGAAGCCCGCCGCCTTCGCGCCCTTGGCGAAGGACACCAGCCGGTCCGGCGTCCGATGGGCGGAGACGATCCGCGCGTCGTAAGGAATTTCGAGGAGATCGAGGGTTTCGGCGGCATGGCGCATGGTCGCCCAGTCGGACTGACTGCCCATGATGATGGCAACGGGGATTCCCGCCATGTTCCGGCTCCGGCTCTGGCCAATGCGTCAGGCGGGCATAACGAAGGCTTTCGGGCCAAGCAAGGCCGTTGCGCGGCCGGGTTCCGGTTTTCAAGGCCCGTTTTGTCTCCTGCTGTCCCGAGAGGGATCAGGCGATGATGTCGGGCGTGATCTGGTCCTCGATCCGCATGATGCGATCCTTGAGGACGAGCTTGCGCTTCTTGAGGCGTTGAACCTGCAATTGGTCGCCGGCGATCATCTGCTCCAGCGCCTCGATCGCCATGTCCAGATCCCGGTGCTCCTGCTTCAGTCGCGAGAGTTCTGTTTCGAGTTCAGCCAGATCGTGCATCGAACAGCCCAGATGGCGCGGCACCCGGAAGGGCGCGCGAGAAGGCGAAATTATGCGCCCGGCCCTGTCCGAGAGCAAGGTCAAACCCTGTGGGCGACCTCCCTCGATTTGCCGCAATGCGGCACGTTTTGCCTTCGACTCGCCACTTTCTGTGTGTCACACTTCCGTCGTCAGACATCGAACAGGAGGTTGCTGACATGCCGCTGCAGAATCATCTTGTGGAACTCGAACGGAAGCATCAGGCGCTTGAGCGCGAGATTCAGGATGCTCTCAACCACCCGTCCATGGATGACACGAGGCTGGCGGAACTGAAGCGCAGAAAGCTTCAGCTCAAGGATCAGATCACCCGCCTCAAGGGCTCTCACGCGGTGATGCACTGAACGCCGCCTTTTACAAATCGACTCCCCATCGAAAAGCTGCCGCTGTCCTCTGGGAGAGCGGCAGTTTTTCCGTGGTGGAGCCTCATAGGAGCGCCTGCGCTCCGTCGATGATGAGCTTCGCACCCACCAGGATCAGCAGGCCGTAGACGAGGGTGTAGAACCGGTCCCCCGAAACCCGGCGCACCAGCAGGACGCCCATCCACGTGGAGGCGATCGCCACCGGGAACAGCACCGCCGCCGTCACGAGATTCTCGCCCGTGAACTGGCCGAGGGCCATGTAGGGCGGCACCTTGATCCAGTTGCTGAGAGCGAAGAACACCGCCCCGGTGCCGACGAACACGTCCCGCGGCAGCCGCTGGGGCATCACATAGATCTGGAAGGGCGGGCCGCCCGCATGGGCGATCATGCTGGTGAAGCCCGTCACGCAGCCCCAGAACAGGCCGCGGGGCACATCGGCCTTTGCGGGAGCAGGCGGTGTCTTGCGCCGTTCCAGGATCAGCCGCCGGACCGCGAAGGCGAGCGAGATCGTCCCCACCGCCAGGGTCACGGCGGCATCCGAGACCCGCGCGGCCAGGAGATAGCCGGACAGGATGCCGAGGATGGCGCTCGGCACGAGGATCATGAGGTTGCGCCGGTCCCAGGTGTGCCGGTAGGCCCAGACGGTCACCACGTCCTGGACGATCAGGATCGGCAGCATGATGGCGGCGGACTGGACCGGGGAGACGACCAGGGCCATGAGCGGCAGGGACAGGAGCCCCAGGCCCGAGAAGCCTCCCTTGGCGAGGCCCATCAGGACGACCGCCGGAACGGCGGCGGCATAGAACAGGGGTTCGGTGATCATGGGAAAAACTGGCCGAAAGTCGCCGCTGACCGCGGCTCCGCCGCCTGCTACCACGGTATGGCCGTGAAGTCTCATGCGGCGGACACATTGGGGGAAGGTCATGACGTCGACCCAAGCGACATCGTCCGGCTTGACATCGTCCCATCCGGCCCCGGCTGAGCGGAGCCGCTACCGGGAAGTCTACGAGCGCTGGCGGTCCGATCCGGAGCTGTTCTGGGAGGAGGCCGCCCGGGAGATCGACTGGATCACGCCCGCCCGGAAGGTCTTCGATCCGTCGGCCGGCATCTACGGACACTGGTTCGTCGGGGCCGAGTGCAACGCCTGCTACAATGCAATCGACCGCCATGTGGAGCGCGGTCGCGCCGGTCAGGCGGCCCTCATCTACGACAGCCCGGTCACCGGAACGATCCGCACCTTCACGTACCATGAGCTGAGGGACGAGGTCGCGACCCTCGCGGCGGTCCTGCAGGACATGGGCGTCGGGAAGGGCGACCGGGTGGTCCTCTACATGCCCATGGTGCCCGAGGCGGTGTTCGCCATGCTGGCCTGCGCGCGGATCGGCGCCGTGCATTCCGTGGTCTTCGGCGGCTTCGCGGCGCGGGAACTCGCGACCCGGCTCGAAGACGCCACGCCAAAGCTCGTCCTCTCGGCCTCCTGCGGCATCGAGGTGGCCCGGGTTGTGCCCTACAAGCCTCTCCTCGACGAGGCGATTTCCTTAAGCCGCCACAAGCCCGAGGCCTGCCTCATCCTCCAGCGCCCCCAGGCGGAAGCCGCGCTGGCGGAAGGCCGCGACCGGGACTGGGCCGAGGCGGTAGCGGAAGCCCGCCGGGCCGGGCGGACGGCGCCCTGCGTGCCTATGGCCGCCACCGACCCGCTCTACGTGCTCTACACCTCCGGGACGACCGGACGGCCGAAGGGCGTGGTGCGCGACACGGGCGGCTACATGGTGGCCCTGAAATGGTCCATGAAGAACCTCTACGGCGTCGATCCGGGAGAGGTCTATTTCTGCGCCTCGGACGTGGGCTGGGTGGTCGGCCATTCGTACATCGTCTACGCCCCCCTCCTGCACGGCTGCACGTCGATCCTCTACGAGGGCAAGCCCGTCGGCACACCCGATGCGGGTGCCTTCTGGCGGGTCGCCTCAGCGCACAGAGCGGCGGTGCTGTTCACCGCGCCGACCGCCTTCCGGGCGATCAAGAAGGAGGATCCCAACGGGGACCTCCTGAAGGCCTACGATCTTTCGGGCTTCCGGGCCCTGTTCCTGGCCGGCGAGCGGGCGGATCCCGACACGGTGCAATGGGCGGAGCGGATTCTCGGCGTGCCGGTGATCGACCATTGGTGGCAGACCGAAACCGGCTGGCCCATCGTGGGCGACCCCCTCGGTCTCGGGGCCCTGCCGGTCAAATACGGCTCGCCCACCGTGCCGATGCCGGGCTACGACGTGCAGGTTCTCGACGAGGGCGGCCGGCCGCTGCCGCCGGACACCATGGGGGCTATCGCCATCAGGCTGCCGCTCCCGCCCGGCTGCCTTCCGACCCTGTGGCATGCGGACGAGCGCTTCCGCGAGGCGTATCTGTCGACCTATCCGGGCTACTACAACACCTCGGATGCGGGCTTCATCGACCAGGACGGCTACGTCTACATCATGGGCCGCACGGACGACATCATCAACGTGGCCGGGCACCGGCTCTCCACGGGCGGCATGGAGGAGGTGCTGGCCTCCCATCCGGCCGTGGCCGAATGCGCCGTGATCGGCGTGCGGGACTCCCTGAAGGGCGAGGTGCCCTGCGGGTTCGTGGTGCTGAAATCCGGGGTCGGCCAGTCGCCCGCGGCGGTCGAGACGGAGCTGGTGGCTCTGGTGCGTGAGAGGATCGGCCCCGTCGCGGCCTTCAAGCTCGCCATCACGGTCGGCCGCCTGCCCAAGACCCGCTCCGGCAAGATCTTGCGCGGCACCATGAAGAAGATCGCCGACGGCGAGACCTGGACGATGCCCGCCACCATCGACGACCCCGCAATCCTCGACGAGATCGGCGCGGTGCTGAAGGGGAGGGGATTGGGCTGAGTTGAGGGCCGTCGGCCAGGGTTGGAATGACGCGGGAAACGCCACCCTGCTCTCCTCCCCCTTGTGGGGAGGAGATGGAGGTGGGGGTGTGAGCGCCATTCTGGATTCAGTCCAGCGCCGGCACCCCCACCCTTAGTCCCTCCCCACAAGGGGGAGGGAAACAGGTCGCGCCTTGTCTCTGTCGCGCTACCTCTCCCTCCAGGAGAGGTGAAAGGCACCGAAACGAAAAGGCCCGGATCTCTCCGGGCCTCCTGCGGTCTTATTCCTCGTCTTCGTCCTCGTCGGGACGCTTGAGCTGCTTGAGCTTGGCGAAGACCGAGTTCACGTCGATCTCTTCTTCCTTCGCGGGCTTCGGCCGGCTCATGTCGGCGAAGGGCTCGTCGCGCGTGGGCTCGGGCTCGGCCGTGGAAATCTCGGCCGGCATGAGGGTGCCGCCGCCTTCCTGGGCGGCGACCGCATGGGGCCGGTCCTTCGCGGCGCGCTGGACTTCGAAGTCGAGGTCGATCTGCGAGCAGAGGCCGAGCGTCACCGGGTCCATCGGGCTGAGGCTCGCGGAATTCCAGTGCGTGCGGTCGCGGACCTGCTGGATCGTGGTCTTGGTCGTGCCGACGAGGCGCATGATCTGCGCGTCCTTCAGCTCGGGATGGTTGCGCACGAGCCAGAGAATGGCGTTCGGACGGTCGTGGCGGCGCGACACGGGGGTGTAGCGGGGGCCTTTCTTGATGCGCTTCTGCTCCGGCAGCTTCACCCGGGTCTCGGCCATCTTCAGGCGATGGTTCGGGTTTCCTTGCGCCTTCTCGATCTCCTCGCGGGTCAGCTGGCCCGTCGTGATGGGATCGAGGCCCTTAATGCCGGTCGCCACCTCACCGTCCGCGATGCCCTTCACCTCGAGGGGGTGGAGCTTGCAGAAATCGGCGATCTGGTCGAACGACAGGGACGTATTCTCGACGAGCCACACGGCTGTCGCCTTCGGCATCAGCGGTCCTTGGGACATGGGCTTTGCTCCTTCAGGCCGGGCGCCCGCTCGTCGGCACCGCACGGCAAAACTCTCTTGCGCTCCGTCCCGGCTGGGCCGGAGCGATCTCGTCTCACGATGTGAGGGAAACAGGATTATTATAGGGAGCCTGTCCCCATGTTGCAATTCTCTTAAAGGGTCAGGACGATCTTTCCGACATGCGCGCTGCTCTCCATGCGGGCATGGGCCTGGGCTGCTTCCTGGAGGGGAAAGCGCGAATCCATCACCGGCCTGGCCCGGCCCTGGCGCAGGAGCGGGAGCACCTTTTCGTCCAGGGCGCGGGCGATGGCGGCCTTCTCGGCAACGCTGCGGGCCCGCAGGGTCGAGCCCGTATGGGTCAGGCGCTTGAGCATGAGAAAGCGGAAATCGACCTCGACCCGGCTCCCCTTGAGAAAGGCGATCTGGACGATTCGCCCGTCCCGGGCCGCGGCCCCGTAGTTGCGGGAAATGTAGTCGCCGCCGACCATGTCGAGGATGACGTCGGCGCCCCGACCATCCGTCGCCTCCTTCACGGCCGCGACGAAATCGGCCTCCCGATAATTGACCGCGAGATCGGCGCCGAGGCTCCGGCAGGAGGCGCATTTCTCGTCCGTTCCGGCGGTGGCGATCACCCGGGAGCCGAAGGCCTTGGCCAGTTGGATCGCCGTAGTGCCGATGCCGGACGTGCCCCCGTGGACGAGCAGGGTCTCGCCCGGCTTCAGCCCGCCCCGCTCGAACACATTGGTCCAGACCGTGAAATAGGTCTCGGGCACCGCCCCGGCTTCCTCCATCGAAAGGCCATCCGGAACCGGAAGGGCGTTGGTCTCGTGGACGGTGGCGTATTCCGCATAGCCGCCGCCGGGGATCAGGGCCATCACGGGAGCGCCGAGCGGAAAGCGGGCGGCATTGGGGCCCGCGGCCGCCACCTCGCCGGCGATCTCGAGGCCGAGGATGTCCGGCGCGCCGGGTGGCGGCGGATAGCCGCCCTGGCGCTGGAGGACATCAGGGCGGTTCACGCCGGCCGCCTTCACGCGCACGAGAATTTCACCTTCGCCCGGCTGGGGGACGGGGCGCTCGACCACGGTGAGCACCTCGGGGCCGCCCGGTTCCCGGGCGACGACCGCGCGCATCGTGTCAGAAATTGCCGTCATTCCGTCCTCCTTCGGCCAAAGGTTGATGGATATAGGGCAAGATTGGCAATCTGCGCATTGCGCTCTACCCTCTCGGGAGTGTGTGGAAGGAGGATGTCATGGCTTTCGATCCCTTCGACGAGGAAACGCGGGTCGCTTCTGCGAGCCACGAATTCGGCCAGGACCTCTCGATCCTGTCCATCGACGAGATCGAGGACCGCATCGCCCTTCTTGAACGGGAGATCGCCCGCCTGCAGGAAGCCAAGCGCGGCAAGGAGAATTCCCTGGCTGCCGCGAGCGCTTTCTTCAAGCTCGGCTCCGCCTGAGGGTGGAGCTTTAACCGGGCATTAAGCCTTTTCGGCGAAGATCGGAGCCATCCAGTTCTCTCCCTGGATGACGAGTGGCATCGCCCACTCTGTTTGACGCCTCCCTGTTATGACTCGAGCCGCCCCCGGCGGCTCAATTTTTGGGTGCTCCTCCCGAGCTTAACCTTAAGAGAGGGTTATCGGAGCATCGAACCAAGAGGCGCTCTATAGTGTTCTCCTGATAGATCGAGGTCTCGGGCCGGTGGGCGGTCGGAGGTTCGTTGTGTTTGGAGATGGCTCATGAGCGAACCCGATGTGATCAAGCTGGGAGCCGGAACTGTCCCGTTCGGGCATAGCTTCGTCCATTCGGAGGCGTTCAAGGCCCTGTTCCAGGAAGGTATGGAGCTCGTCGAGGACACGGCCGCCTATCTCGACGGCGAGGGGCGGTTCGATTCGAAGCGCCTGCCCCGAGAGGGCGTCATCGCCTACGCGACCGAGAGCATGCGCCTGACCACCCGGCTGATGCAGGTCGCCTCGTGGCTTCTGCTGCAGCGGGCCGTCGCCGAGGGCGAGATCACGCCCGATCAGGCCCAGCTCGAAAACAACCGCGTCCATCTGACCCAGCAGGACACCATCACGACCGTGGACGATTACGAGGCCCTGCCGAGCCGCCTGAAGGAGCTGATCGGTCTCGCCACCCGGATCCATGCCCGGATCCTCCACCTCGAGCGCCTCATGTCGGAGCCGGACCATGTCCCACCTCTGCCGCGCCCCAACCCGGTCGCAGCCCAGCAGCGCCTGCTGGAGCAGGTGTTCGGCGGGAACTAGAGCTACGCAATTCGCAATGGCGCGGGAGGCGCCTACCTCCCCTCTCCAACTCTCCCCACAAGGGGGAGGGAATTGCGCCGCGTTGCTGTCGCGCATTGTTGTTCTCGTCACCTAAACGCAAAAAGCCCCGCCGGAGCGGGGCTTTCGCGTTCGGGCCGGAGGTCCGGAAACTCTGATTCGGCTTACTTCTTGCCGAACGACATGTTGCCGAACTTCGTGTTGAAGCGCGACAGACGGCCGCCGCGGTCGAGCAGCTGCTGCTGGCCGCCGGTCCAGGCCGGATGGGTGTTCGGGTCGATGTCCAGGTTGAGGGTGTCGCCCTCTTTGCCGTAGGTGGACCGGGTCGTGAACTCGGTGCCGTTGGTCATCACGACCTTGATGTAGTGGTAGTCGGGGTGGTCGGTTTCTTTGCGCGCCATTGCCATATCCTCTTGCGGTCCGCCAGCGTGGTGCCCGCAGCCTGCGATCGAGCTGTCTTGAAAGGTTGCGGGCCTATACCTTACTTGGAACCCTGAAACAAGCCGGGACAGGGAATCAAACCCTTTGAGCGCCCGACATCCCGGAAACGATATCAGACATGCCTTCTGACCCCGACGGATCCCAGCGCCCCAAAGCGGCGCTTAGCGCCCTAAGACCCCTCCTGCCTTATGCGCTCGCCTACAAGGGGCGGATCCTGGCGGCCCTGGCGGCCCTTCTCCTCGCCTCCGCCATGACCCTGGCGATGCCGGTCGCCGTCCGGCGGGTGATCGATCTCGGCTTCACCGAGGGGGGCAGGGGGCTGATCAATGCCTATTTCGGCGTCCTGCTCCTGGTGGTGGGGCTCCTCGCCCTGGCCAGCGCCTCCCGCTATTATTTCGTGATCACCCTGGGCGAGCGGGTGGTGGCCGATCTGCGCGCCGCGGTCTTCCGGCATCTCACGTCTTTGGATCCGGCCTTCTTCGATCAGGCCAAGAGCGGCGAGATCGTCTCCCGCCTCACGGCCGACACCACCCAGGTCAAGGCGGCCTTCGGGGCCAGCATCTCCATCGCCCTGCGCAACTTTTTCCTGTTCATCGGCGCGGTGGCACTGATGATCTTCACGAGCCCCAAGCTCTCGGCGCTGGTTCTCGTGGCGATTCCGGTCATCGTCCTGCCTCTCGTCATGTCCGGCCGGGCCGTGCGGCGCCGCTCCCGGGCCGCTCAGGACCGGCTTGCCGACGCCTCGGCCTATGCGGCGGAGGCCATCGGGGCCGTGCGGACCATGCAGGCCTTCGGCATGGAGCGGAACACGGCCCTGCGCTTCTCGGCCGCCGCCGAGGAGGCGTTCGAGGCCGCGCGCCTCTCTACGACCATGCGGGCCTTCCTCACCGGGATCGGCCTGTTCCTCGTCTCGGCCAGCGTGGTCGGGGTGCTCTGGTATGGGGCGCAGGACGTGATCGCCGGCACCATGAGCGCCGGCCAGCTCTCCCAGTTCGTGCTCTATGCGGTCTTCGCCGCGAGCTCCCTGGGGCAGCTCTCGGAAGTTTATGGGGAGCTCGCCCAGGCGGCCGGGGCAGCGGAGCGCCTCGGCGAGATCCTCGCGGCCCAGCCCAGCGTCAAGGCGCCGGCCCATCCCCGGCCGCTCCCGCAGCCCTCCCTCGGCACCCTGGCGTTCGAGAACGTGCATTTCGCCTATCCGACCCGCTCCGACCAGCGGGCCCTCCACGGGCTGAGTTTCACGGTGGCGGCGGGCGAGCGCGTGGCCCTCGTCGGCCCCTCGGGGGCGGGCAAGAGCACGGTCCTTCAGCTGCTGCTGCGGTTCTACGATCCCCAGCAGGGCACCATCCTGGTGGACGGCCTGCCTATCTCCGAGGTGGATCCCCTGGCGCTGCGCCTCCGGATGGCCCTGGTGCCGCAGGAGCCGACGGTCTTCGCCACGAGCGTGCTCGACAACATCCGTTACGGCCGACTGGACGCCTCCGAGGAGGAGGTCCGCCGGGCGGCCGAGCTCGCCTCGGCGGACGGGTTCATCCGGGCCCTGCCGCAGGGTTATGCGACGCAAATCGGCGAGCGGGGCATCACGCTCTCGGGCGGGCAGCGCCAGCGGCTCGCCATCGCGCGGGCCATTCTGAAGGACGCACCGATCCTGCTGCTCGACGAGGCGACTTCGGCCCTCGATGCCGAAAGCGAGCGAAAGGTCCAGGGAGCCCTCGACCGGCTCATGGAGGGGCGGACCACCCTGGTGATCGCCCATCGCCTCGCCACGGTGCGGTCCGCGAACCGGATCCTCGTGATGGATGGCGGGCAGATCGTCGAGGAGGGGACCCACGACAGCCTGCTGGCCGCAAGCGGCCTCTATGCCCGGCTCGCCCGCCTCCAGTTCACGGGCGCGGACGGCCGGGCCCAGGCGGCCGAATAGGCCGATCGAACCCGGACGCCTCTCCGGCCGTTGAAAGGGGCGGCCGCGCTTCGGCCGTGCCATCGGGCCGAGGGAGATCGGAATGGTCGACAACCTGAACAAGCGGCATCCGCAGGATGCCTCCCGCATCAATGTCCATGAGGATTGGGAGGTCCGCTATTGGACCGGAAAGTGGAACGTGTCCCGCCAGCAGCTCATGGACACGGTCCGGCGCGTCGGCGTCCAAGTCTCGGATGTGGCGAAGGCCCTCGGCAAGGATCGCTGAAACCTCAGCGCTCCGTCAGTTTCAGCTCGATCCGCCGGTTGCGGGCGTAAGCCTCTTCGGTCGTGCCGAGATCGAGGGGCTGGTACTCGCCAAAACCGGCCGCGAGCAGGTGCTGAGGCTGGACGCCCCGGGCCACGAGGGCCTGGACCACCGCGATGGCGCGGGCGGCCGAGAGGGCCCAGTTCGACGGGAACTGTGACGTCGCGATGGGGCGGGCATCCGTATGGCCGTCCACCCGGACGACCCAGGGAATGTCCGGCGGAATCTGCTTCTGCAATTCCACGAGCGCGCTGGCGATACGGTCGATCTCGTCCGAGGCTTCGGGCTTGAGGGTGGCCTGACCGGCCGGGAAGAGCACTTCCGATTGGAAGACGAAGCGGTCGCCGACGATGCGCACGTCCGGCCGGTTGCCGAGGATCTGGCGCAGGCGGCCGAAGAAATCCGAGCGGTAGCGGGCAAGCTCCTGCACCCTCTGGGCAAGCGCCACGTTGAGGCGGCTGCCGAGATCGGCGATCCGGGCCTGGCTCTCCTTGTCGCGGCTCTCCGAGGCCGCCAGCGCCTCCTCCAGGGCCGCAAGCTGGCGACGCATGGCGGCGATCTGCTGGTTGAGGATTTCCACTTGGCTCAGGGCTCGCCCGGTGGCCTGGCGCTCCGCGTCGAGGGCCGAGTTCAGCTCGCTGGCCCGGGCCTGAGCGTCGCCGCCGCTCTCGATCAGGCCCTGCAGCCGGGCCCTGTCGGCCTCCGCCGCCTTGAGCGTGGTCTGGAGGGCCGAGAGGTTCTCCTCCGTGGTCCGCCGGCTCGATTTCTCGAGGGCCAGGAGGTCGGTGAGCTCGGCAATCTGCCGGTTCAGGCGGTCGAGCACCGTGTCCCGGCTCGACAATTCCCGGGACAGGAAGAACTGCCCGACCATGAAGACCGAGATCAGGAAGACGATGGACAGGAGCAGGGTCGAGAGCGCATCGACGAAGCCGGGCCAGTAATTGAGCTGTCCCTGGCGACCCCGCCGCCGTCCCCCGGTGCCGGCGGTCGGCATCAGGGCAGCCTTTCGCGGGCAAGCCGGTCGAGCACCTGCTTGAGTTCCTTCTCGCGGGCGGCCTGGGCCTCCACCCAGTCGCGGATCATCTGCTGCTCGGCGCGCATGTGCTGGACGAGGCCCTGCACGCCCTCGGCCAGATTGGCCATGGCCTGGGTCGAGGCCCGCCCGCCCGCTCCGTCATTGACGGCAGCCGTCAGGCGGTTGAGCGCGAGCGCGATGTCGTTCGGCGTGCCGGACCTCAGGGAGAGGTCGGGAGCCGTGTCGGTGGTGGAGGTGGCGAGCCAGTCCTCGAGCTCGGTATAGAAGCGGTTCTGCGCTTGGCCCGCCTGAAGGTCGAGGAAGCCGAGCACCAGGGAGCCGGCGAGGCCGAAGAGGGAGGCCGAGAAGGACAGGCCCATGCCCTGGAGCGGCCCGGCCAGGGAGTTCTTGAGCTCGTCGAAGAGCACGGCCGTGTCCTGGCCGGTGCGCAGGGACGAGATGATCCGGCCGACGGAGCCCACCGTGTCGATGAGGCCCCAGAAGGTGCCGAGAAGGCCGAGGAAGACCAGGAGGCCGGCGAGATAGCGCAGGATCTCGCGGCTCTCGTCCAGGCGCGCGCCGATCGAATCGAGGAGCGAGCGGGTGGCCGTGACGGACAGGAGCGAATGGATCGAGCGGTTGGCGATGAAGGCCGCAAGGGGGGCCAGGAGAACCGGCGTGGTCGGCTGGATGAGGCCTTCCTCGGTCTGGCGGATGGTGTTGACCCACCGTACCTCGGGAAAGAGCCGCCAGACCTGCCGGATGGCGAGCACGATCCCGATGAACATCACGCCGATGATCAGGCTGTTGAGGCCCGGATTGGCCAGGAAGGCATTCCAGACCTGCTTGTAGAGGATGAAGGCGACGAACCCGGCCAGGATCAGGAAAACAGCCATGCGGATGAGGTAGATCCGCGGTGGGGTGAGGGGCTGGTCTTCCATTGGGATCCTGCTCGCTGGTGCCTCAAGACCGTTCCAATGTGACGGGACGGGGAGGCGGGATCAAGCGTTGCCGCCCGGATCGTCCGCCTCCACAAACAGAAATATCAGCCTTTTGCCTTCTTCAAGAGCTTGACCAGCTCTCGGTGCAGAACTTCGTTGCCGCAGGCCACGCTTCCGGTCGCCATGGGGTTGCTCCCTCCGTCCGCGTCGGACACGAAGCCGCCGGCCTCCCGGATCAGCAGGATTCCGGCCGAAATATCCCAGGAATTGAGGCCCCGCTCCCAATAGGCGTCGAAGCGCCCGCAGGCCACGTAGGCCATGTCGAGGGCGGCCGCGCCCCAGCGGCGCATGCCGCCCGCATAGCCCATCACGGAGGCGGATTCGCGCAGGAACAGGGCGTGGTCGCCCTTGCCGATATGGGGCAGGCCGCAGGCGATCACGGCCTCGGCCATGTCGTTCCGGGCCGCCACGCGGATGCGGCGGTTGTTGAGAAAGGCGCCCTTGCCCCTCTCGGCGATGAAAAGCTCGTCCTTTGCCGGGTCGTAGACCACGCCGGCCACAACCTGCCCGTCGCGCTCCAGGCCGACCGAGATGGCGAAGTGGGGCAGCCCGTGGAGGAAGTTCGTGGTGCCGTCGAGGGGGTCGATATGCCAGCGGTGGCTTTGATCCTTGCCCTCCACGATCCCGCTCTCCTCCATCACGAAGCCGAAATCGGGGCGGGCCTTCTCGAGGGACTCGCGCAGGATCTTCTCGGCCTTGCGGTCCGCGGCCGAGACGAAGTCGCCCGGTCCCTTGCGGGACACCTGAAGGTTCTCGACCTCGCCGAAGTCGCGCTTGAGGGAACGCGAGGCCTTCATCACGGCATCGGTCATGACGGTCATGAGGGGCGAACGGATCATGGTCGGACGGTCCTGAAAGGGGCGGGAGGAAATGCGGTTCGGGTGGACCACGGGAGGGGGCGAACGTCAAGCGTCGGAAAGTTTCCAGCGTCGTTCCGGGCCCAGCGCTACGCGCTGTCCAGGAATGACGGGGAGGCGCGACCTGTTTCCCTCCCCCTTGTGGGGAGGGCCAGGGTGGGGTGCCAGCGCAGGACTGAAACCAGGTCGGCGCTGACACCCCCCTCTCCAACTCTCCCCCACCGCAAGTCGGGTGTTCCCGACTTGCGTCTGATGGGAGCGGATCTCGGGAACACCCGAGATCCGTGGGCGAGAGGGTAGGGTAGCGCCTCCCGCATCACCTCATGCGGAGACGGGTAAACGTCCCCTCACCGCATTCCGAGCCGCTCCGCCGCGACCTTCTCGGCGCGGGTCTTCTCCTCGGGGGTCATGTCCTTCAGGGCATCGTCGAGCCAGGCATCCGCGAGGCCCTGGGCCGAGGCGAGGAGGTGCCAGGCGGCGGCGTCGACCTTGTTCTGGGGCACGCCCCGTCCGGCCGCCAGCATCCGCGCGAGGCGGTTCTGGGCGATGGCGTTGCCCTTGGCGGCGGCGCTGCGGAAATAGCGCGCCGCCTTGGCCTCATTCTTCGCAACGCCGTCGCCGTTGAAGAGCAGGATCGCGTATTCCACCTCGCCCGTGGAGCTGCCGTTCCGGGCCGCCCGCTCGAAATAATGGGCCGCCTGGGCAGCATCGCGCGGGACGCCGCGGCCCTGGAGATAGAGAACGCCGAGCGCGTGCTGGGCGTCCGGGACCTCGGCCTCTGAGGCCTTGCGCAGGAGGTCGGCGGCGCGGGTAAGATCCGCATCGTTGGTGCTCGACAGGAGCAGGAGCGCGAGATTGTAGCAGGCGACCGGCTCGTTCTTGGCGGCTGCCTGTTCGAGCCATGCCTTGGCCTGGGCCGTGTCCTTCTTCATGCCGCGCCCGTCGAGCGCCATCAGCCCCAGGGATGCAAGCGCGTGGGCATCGCCGCGCTCCGCCGCGAGCCGATACCAGTCCGCCGCCTTCTCGGGGCTCATGGGGACGCCGAGGCCTTGGTTGTAGAGCTCGCCCAGCAGGGTCATGGCCGGGGCATCGTCCTTGTTCTTCACAAGACGCTGGGTTGCCTCCCGGAAGGCCGCGAGATAGTGGCCGCGCTGATAGGCGCCGTAGGCGGCGTCAGATTCGGCACGGGCCGCCGTGACGGAGACCACAAGGCACAGGAGCGCCGGGAGCAGGATTTTCCGCATCAGGACCCGGCCTCCTGCCGCGCGATGGCCTGGGAGGCGGCCGCGACGGCGGCGGCCGGCCCTTCGGGATGGGACCAGACTGCGTCGCCCAGCGCGATGAATTCCGCGCCGGTCGCCGCAAGAGGCCCAACCGCCTCCAGGCTCGGCGCAAAGGCTACGCAGGGGGTCTCGAAGATTTCCGCCCACCAGGCGGCCCGCTCCGTCACGCTGTCGAGGGACGGGAGAGAGCCGTCGGGCCGGGGTTCGCCGAACATCAGGTAATCAACCCCCGCTTCGCCCAAGGTCATGGCATCGTCCCGGGTCCTGATGCCGCCGGCCCCGACGGCGCGGTCCGCCTTCAGGCGCTCGCGCAGGTCCCGGGCCAGGGCGACGTCGCCCCGCACGTGGATTCCGTCGGCGCCGCCTCGTGCCGCAACGGCCGCGAGGTCGGCCTTCCCGTCGACGGAGATCAAGGCTGCCGCTCCGCTCTCCTGCACGGCGGGACATAGGGCCTTGGCCCGGTTGACGAGGGTCCGCTCGTCGGCGGCCGCAAGGCGCAGGAGCACCGCGGCCACATGGCCGCCGCCGCAGGCCTCGGCGAGGCGCGGCGCGAAGGAGGCGTCCTCCAGGAGAGGGGAGACGAGGTAGAGACGGGGGGAGGGTTCGGCCATGGCTTCTTGCGGGGTTCGGAACGGTCTGACAGCTACGCCATAACGAAAACGGGGCCATCTTGCGAGGCCCCGTTTCTGGGATGGGATTGAGGCGAAAGCCTGATGGCTTACTCGGCCGCCTGACGGCTCGCGCCGAACTTCGGGTCGAGCTCGCCGGAGGCGTAGCGCTTGGCCATCTCGGCCAGGGTGTAGACCCGCTTGATCTTGGAGGCCTGGCCGGCGGTGTTGAACTCCTGGAGGCGCTGCTTGCAGAGCTTGGTCATCGCCTCCATGGCGGGCTTCAGGTATTTGCGCGGATCGAACTCGCCGGGATTCTCCGAGAGGACCTTCCGGATCTGACCGGTCATCGCCATGCGGTTGTCGGTGTCGATGTTGATCTTGCGCACGCCGTGCTTGATGCCGCGCTGGATCTCTTCCACCGGCACGCCCCAGGTCGGCTTCATCTGGCCGCCGTACTGGTTGATGATGTCCTGCAGGTCCTGCGGCACCGACGAGGAGCCGTGCATCACCAGATGGGTGTTCGGGAGCTTGCGGTGGATCTCCTCGATCACGCGCATGGCGAGAATGTCGCCGTCGGGCTTGCGGGTGAACTTGTAGGCCCCATGCGAGGTGCCCATCGCAATGGCGAGCGCATCCACCTTCGTCTCAGCCACGAACTTCACGGCCTCGTCCGGATTGGTCAGGAGCTGGTCGTGCGAGAGCTTGCCCTCGGCCCCGTGGCCGTCCTCCTTATCGCCCATGCCGGTCTCGAGGGAGCCGAGCACGCCGAGCTCGCCCTCCACCGAGATGCCGCCGAGATGGGCCATCTCGACCACTTTGCGGGTCACGCCGACATTGTAGTCCCAGTCGCCCGGGGTCTTGCCGTCGGCCTTGAGGGAGCCGTCCATCATCACGGACGTGAAGCCGGCCTGGATCGCCGTCATGCAGGTGGCAGGCTCGTTGCCGTGGTCGAGATGCACGCAGACCGGAATGTGCGGATAGATCTCGGTGACCGCATCCATCATGTGCTTGAGCATGACGTCGTTGGCATAGGAGCGCGCGCCCCGGCTGGCCTGGATGATGACGGGCGCATCGACCTCGCCGGCCGCCGCCATGATGGCGAGCGCCTGCTCCATGTTGTTGATGTTGAAGGCAGGCACGCCGTAATCATGCTCGGCGGCGTGATCCAGAAGCTGCCTCAAGGTAATGCGCGCCATCTTTTCCTCCTGATTGGGCGCGCCAATGAAGCGCGCCGAAGCTGAACCGTGGCTTAAGCTCTCAAAGCCTCAACGCCCGGCAGCGCCTTGCCCTCGAGCCATTCGAGGAACGCGCCGCCCGCCGTAGATACATAGGTGAAGCTTTCCGCAACGCCAGCGTGGTTCAGGGCCGCGACCGTGTCGCCGCCGCCTGCGACCGAGACCAGCTTGCCGGCCTTGGTCCGCTCCGCCGCATGGCGGGCCGCCGCCACCGTGCCCTGATCGAAGGGCGCGATCTCGAAGGCCCCGAGGGGGCCGTTCCAGACGAGCGTCTTGGCGTCGTTGATGGCCGCGTTCACCCGCTCGACCGACTGGGAGCCCACGTCGAGGATCATCTGGTCCTCGGGGATCGCGTCGATGCCATAGGTGTGGTTGTGCGCGCCTGCCTTGAACTCATAGGCGCAGACCCCGTCCACCGGCAGGATGATGGCGCAATTGGCGTCGCGGGCCTTCTCGATGATCCGCATCGCGGTCGCGGCGAGGTCCTTCTCGGCCAGGGACTTGCCGATGTTCAGGCCCGTGGCGTGCAGGAAGGTGTTGGCCATGCCGCCGCCGATGACGAGGGCGTCGACCTTGGCGACGAGATTTTCGAGCAGGTCGATCTTGGTCGAGACCTTGGCGCCGCCCACGATGGCGACGACCGGGCGCTGCGGTGCCTCCAGGCCCTTGGTCAGAGCGTCGAGCTCGGCCTGCATGGTCCGGCCCGCATAGGCCGGCAGCACATGGGCGAGCCCCTCGGTCGAGGCATGGGCCCGGTGGGCCGCCGAGAAGGCGTCGTTGACGTAGAGGTCGCCGAGCTTCGCGAGGGCGGCCACGAAATCCTTGTCGTTCTTCTCCTCGCCCGCATGGAAGCGGGTGTTCTCGAGGAGCAGGACGTCGCCGTCCTTGAGGGCGGCGACAGCCTTTTCGGCCGCCTCGCCGATGCAGTCATCGGCGAAGGCGACGGGTTTTCCGAGGTGCTGCGCGACCGCCTCCGCGACCGGCTTCAGGGAATCCTTCGGATCCCGGCCCTTCGGGCGCCCGAAATGGGCGAGAAGGATTACCTTCCCGCCCTTGTCGGCGATTTCCCGGATGGTCGGGAGGACGCGCTCGATGCGCGTCGCGTCCGTGATGCGGCCATTCTCCATGGGGACGTTGAGGTCCACCCGGACGAGCGCGCGTTTCCCTTTGACGTCGGCCTGGTCGAGGGTGCGGAAGGCGGTCATGCGGGCCTCCGTCAGATGAGCTTCGCCATGGCGACGGCGGTGTCCGCCATGCGGTTCGAGAAGCCCCACTCGTTGTCGTACCAGGACATGATGCGCACGAAGGTGCCGTCCATAACCTTGGTCTGGTCCATGTGGAACGTGGACGAGGCCGGGTTGTGGTTGAAGTCGATGGAGACGTTCGGGTCGAGCGTGTAGGCGAGAACGCCCTTCAGCTCCTGCTCCGAGGCGCGACGGATCGCTTCGTTGATCTCTTCCTTCGTGGTCGCCTTCTTGGCGATGAACTTGAAGTCGATCACCGAGACGTTCGGGGTCGGCACGCGGATCGAGACGCCGTCGAGCTTGCCATTGAGTTCCGGTAGCACGAGGCCGACGGCCTTCGCGGCACCCGTCGAGGTCGGGATCATGGAGACCGCGGCCGCGCGGGCGCGGTAGAGGTCCTTGTGCATCTGGTCGAGGGAGGGCTGATCGTTGGTGTAGGAATGCACCGTCGTCATGAAGCCCTTCTCGATGCCGACCGCGTCGTGCAGCACCTTGGCGACCGGCGCGAGGCAGTTCGTGGTGCAGGAGGCGTTCGAGATGACGATGTGGTCCTTCGTCAGCTTGTCGTGGTTGACGCCATAGACCACCGTCAGGTCGGCGCCGTCGGCCGGGGCCGAGACGATGACGCGCTTGGCGCCCGCCTTCAGATGCGCCGAGGCCTTCTCCTTCGAGGTGAAGATGCCCGTGCATTCGAGCGCGATGTCGACGCCCAGCTCCTTGTGGGGGAGGGTGGCCGGATCCTTGATCGCCGTGACCTTGATCTTCTGGCCGTTGACGACGATCGAGTCGCCCTCGACCTTCACCTCGGCCGGGAAGCGGCCGTGGACCGAGTCGTAGCGCAGCAGGTGAGCGTTCGTCTCGACCGGACCGAGATCGTTGATGGCGACCACCTGGATGTCCGTGCGGCCGCTCTCCACGATGGCGCGGAGGATGTTTCGTCCGATGCGACCGAACCCGTTGATCGCGACCTTGACCGTCATAGCCTTAGCTCCCTTCTGCGATGGGCTTTAAATGCCTTGAGCCTCAGAGATTGTGCGTCCTGAGGATGTGCTCCGCAACAGCTTCGGGCGTGATGCCGAAGTGCCGGTAGAGTTCCTTGTACGGCGCGCTGGCGCCGAAGCCGTGCATGCCGACGAAAATTCCGTCCGGGCCGATCACCGAATCCCATCCGAAACGGACGGCGGCCTCGACCGCGACCTTGACCGGCGCATCGCCGATGATGCGGGCGCGCACCTTCTCGGGCTGTGCCAGGAACAGCTCGAGCGAGGGCACCGAGACAACGCGTACGGCGAAGCTTTGTTCGGCCAGGATCTTCTGGGCAGCGAGGGCGATCTCGACCTCGCTGCCGGACGCGAAGATGGTGGCGCGGGCCTTGCCCTCGGCCGGCGACAACTCATAGGCGCCCGTGGCCGAGAGGTTCTCGCGGCCCGCCTCCCGGCGCACCTGCGGCAGGTTCTGGCGGGTAAGGGCCAGGACGGTCGGGCCGTCCGTGCGCTCCAGGGCGAGCTGCCAGGCCTCCGCGGTCTCGATGGTGTCGGCCGGGCGGAAGACCCGCATCTTGGGCATGGAGCGGAGCGCCGCCAGGTGCTCCACCGGCTGGTGGGTGGGGCCGTCCTCGCCGAGGCCGATGGAATCGTGGGTCATCACGTAGACGACCGGGATGCCGGCGAGCGCCGCGATGCGCATGGCAGGCCGCGCGTAATCGGTGAAGACCAGGAAGGTCGCGCCGGCCGGCACGAGGCCGCCATGGAGCGCGATGCCGTTCATGGCCGCCGCCATGCCGTGCTCGCGGATGCCGTAATGGATGTAGCGGCCCGCATACTGGCCGGGCGAGATGGCCGTGAGGTTCTTGGTCTTGGTGTTGTTGGAGGGCGTCAGGTCAGCCGAGCCCAGCACCAGCTCCGGCACGGCCTCGGTGATCACCTCGAGGGCGATCTCGCTCGCCTTGCGGGTCGCGACGTTCTGCGGCTCGGCCGAGAGGCGCTCCTTCAGCTTGGCGACGGCGTCCGACAGCCCCTCGGGGCGCGCGCCCTTCATGCGGCGCTCGAACTCGGTCCGCTTGTCGCCCGGCTGGGCCTTCAGGCGGTCGCTCCAGGCCTTGCGCTGGCGGCGGCCCTTCTTGCCGGCCTTGGCCCAGGCGTCACGGATGTTCTCGGGGATCTCGAAGGGGGCGTAGTTCCAGCCCAGGGCCTTCTTGGCGCCCGCGAGCTCCTCGGTGCCGAGCGGCTCGCCATGGGCCTTGGAAGTGCCGGCCTTCTTGGGCGCGCCGAAGCCGATGGTGGTGCGGCAGGCGATCATCGTCGGGCGGTCGGACTTCTGGGCGCGGGACAGGGCCCGGGCGAGGGCCTTCTCGTCATGGCCGTCGACGCGCACCGCGTTCCAGCCGCAGGCCTGGAACCGCTTCACCTGATCGACGGAATCGGAGAGCGACAGGGGGCCGTCGATGGAGATGCCGTTGTCGTCGAAGAGCACGATGAGGCGGTTCAGCTTCAGGTGGCCGGCGAGCGCGATGGCCTCCTGGCTGATGCCCTCCATCAGGTCGCCGTCGGAGGCGAGCACATAGGTGCGGTGGTCGACGAGATCGTCGCCGTATTCGGCATTGAGCATGCGCTCGGCGAGCGCCATTCCGACCGCCGTCGCGATGCCTTGGCCAAGGGGACCGGTCGTCGTCTCGACGCCGGGCGTCATGAAGTTCTCCGGGTGGCCCGGGGTCTTCGAATCGAGCTGGCGGAAGCGCTTGAGCTCGTCGATGGTCATGCCCTTCACGCCCGTGAGGTGGAGGAGGGCATAGAGCAGCATGGAGCCGTGGCCGGCGGAGAGCACGAAGCGGTCGCGGTCGGGCCAGGTCGGGTCGGTGGCGTCGTATTTCAGGAACTTGGTGAACAGCACCGTCGCCATGTCGGCGGCGCCCATGGGTAGGCCGGGATGGCCGGATTTGGCTTGCTCGACGGCATCCATGGCGAGAACGCGAACGGCGTTCGCCAGATCGGAATGGGTGACGCGATCGGCGGAGACGGTATTGGGCACGGCTGGATCCACAAAAAATCGTGACGGCGGCCCTGACGGCGAGCCAAGCCTGTCGGAAAGGAGCGTCGGCTCCTTAACACGGGGGAGGGGCGAGTCAAAGGCTCCCGCGGGCTCCCAGGCCCGAAATTCCCCTGCGGCCGTTGCCCGCCGGCGGCCGGGGCCGTAGTGTCGGCAACGATTCCCGGAGGCGCGATGACCCCCCTTCTCGACGATGCGCTGAAACGGCTCGACGTGGCCGTGGGGCTGCTCGAGGCCGCCCTGTCCCGCCGTCTCGAGGCGGAGCGGCGGCGCGGCGATCTCGATACCGAGCTCCAGCTCATGCAGGACGACCGGGCCCGCCTCGCCGTGGAGCTCGACGGGGCGCTGACCCGTCTCCACCGCTACGAGGCCGCCACCGACGACGTGAGCCGCCGGGTCCGCCAGGCCATCGGCTCGATCCAGTCCGTCCTCGTCCAGGCGGGCCAGCTCGAACCGGAGGAAGGCTGACATGCCCCAGGTCGCAGTCAGCATCGCCGGACGCATCTACCGGATCGCCTGCGGGGATGGGGAGGAGGCCCATCTGGAGTCCCTGGCCGCCTCCCTCGATGCCAAGATCGAAGAAATGCGGGCCACCTTCGGCGAGATCGGCGACATGCGGCTCCACGTGATGGCCGCCATCACGTTGGCGGACGAGGCGCACGAGACGAGACGGCGGCTCGCGGCTGCCGAGGCCGAACTGGCGGAGCTCAGGCGCTTTGCCTCCCAGGGCGACGAGCGCACCCAGGCCATCGAGGCCCGCTTCGCCGAGGGCGTTCACCGGGCCGCCGAGCGGATCGAGCACCTGGCCCGGAGCCTGAGCGCGTCGGGCCAGGGGTAGGGCGCTGCCGTCATTCCGGGGCGGCTCGCAGAGCCGAGCCCGGAACCCATAAACACCGGCGTGTTAGAATGAAGAGCTGTGGCAGCCGCCGTGCTTTACCCTGCATTGTCAGCGGTTATGGGTTCCGGGCATGGTCCTGCGGACCATCCCGGAATGACAGTGAAGTGGCTCCGGTATGACCGATGTGGCTTCCCGAAAATTGCCCCTTCCCCCGAGCCCCTTCCACCCCTACATAGGGAAGGCGGGGCTGCGGGGCGCGTTAGGAGTTCATTTCCCCGGGGCCTTATCGATCCTGAAGGGAGCTGTCCCTGACCCGGTCCGTGGACCGGGACATACGGCGCCCACCTACTTTGTAGGTTCCCGGGATCGCTTCTCCGACGGCTTTTGTGGCTCCGCACTTCATGGTTTCCCTTCCCCTTCCCGAGCGCAAGGAACGGCTCCGCCGCGAGGCTTTCGCGATCCGCGACGGCCTGGATGCGGACTTTCGTCGCCAAGCCGCGCGCCTGATCGCCGCTCAGGCCCTCGATCTCGACCGTCTGGCCGCCGCCAACCCGGTCGGCGCCTATTGGCCGATCCGCAGCGAGGTCGATCCGCGTCCGCTCATGGAGGCGCTCGTCGCCCGCGGCCAGGACGTCGCCCTGTCGCAGATCCGCCATCCGCATTTGAGCTTCCGTCTCTGGCAGCCCGGCGACGTCCTCATAAAGGGGGGCTTCGGCGTGCAGGAGCCCGGCCCCGACGCGCCCGAGGTTTTTCCCGCAGCCCTCCTGGTGCCGCTCCTGGCCTTCGACCGGCGCGGCGGGCGCATCGGCTACGGCAAGGGGCATTTCGACCGGGCCATCGCGGCCCTTGCGGACAAGCATCCCATCTTGACCATCGGCCTCGCCTATGCGGTTCAGGAGATCGACGAGGTCCCGGCCGAACCCCACGACCGGCCACTCGACATCGTCGTGACCGAAACCGAGCTCATCCGGACGCAGGCCGTCCGCGAAGCGACTTAAGGACCCCTCATGCGTCTTCTCTTCCTCGGCGATGTGGTCGGACGCTCCGGCCGCAATGCGGTCATCGAGCGCCTTCCTGCGTTGAGGGATCGCTGGCGGCTCGATTTCGTCGTCATCAACGGGGAGAATTCCGCCGGCGGTTTCGGCATCACCGAGGCGATCTGCGACGAGCTGATCCAGGCAGGCGCAGATGCGGTCACGCTCGGCAACCACAGCTGGGACCAGCGCGAGACCCTGGTCTTCATCGAGCGCCAGCCACGGCTCCTGCGGCCCGTGAACTATCCGCCCGGCACGCCGGGGCGGGGCGCCAACCTCATCGAATCCGCCTCAGGCCAGCGGGTGCTCGTCGTCAACGTCATGGGCCGCCTCTACATGGATGCCCTGGACGATCCCTTCGCGGCGCTGGACCGGGAGCTCGACGCATGCCCTCTGGCTCAGGTCGCCGATGCGATCATCGTCGACGTCCATGCGGAAGCAACGAGCGAGAAGGAGGCGATGGGGCATTACCTCGACGGCCGCGCCAGTCTCGTGGTGGGCACCCACACCCATGTCCCCACGGCCGACCACCGGGTGCTCGCCGGCGGCACGGCCTACATGTCGGATGCGGGCATGTGCGGCGACTACGATTCCATCCTCGGGATGCAGAAGGAGGAGTCGATCCGCCGTTTCCTGCAGAAGACGCCGGGGCCGCGGATGGAGCCGGGATTCGGCGACGGGACCCTCTCGGGCATCGCGGTCGAGACGGATGACCGGACCGGGCTCGCCATGCGCGTCGCGGCCGTGCGGATCGGTCCCCATCTCGAGGAATCCTGGCCGCGCTTCTGGGACTAAGCGCCGGCCGCACCCTTGGTTTGCCGCAAACCATGCCCATCTGTCTTCGGACGGAGAAGCCAGTGAACGCCGACGACCCGCGAACCCTCCACGCCGCCCCCCGCGACGACGTCCGTGAGAACGGTACGGCGCCCGAGGCGGCGGGACACAAGAGCGTCTCGGCGGTTCTGCGGGCGGTGATCGACCGGGCGCAGGGCGAGACCATTACCATCGGCGAGATCATCGAGGCCTTCGGCGAGCGCGCCTTCGGCTTCGTGCTGATCCTGTTCAGCCTGCCCAACTGCGTGCCGGCCCCGCCGGGCATCGCCGGAATCGTGGGCACGCCCGTGCTGATCTTCGGCATCCAGATGATGCTGGGCCACCGGCATCCCTGGCTGCCGGGCTTCGTGAAGCGCCGCTCCGTCTCGGTGTCCAAGTTCAAGAAGCTGATCGACATTGCCGAGCCGAAGCTGCGCCGGCTGGAAAGCTACTGCAAGCCACGGGTGCCTCAGCTCTTTAGCGTCGTCGGGGACCGGATGGTGGGCCTCTTCGCCTTCCTGGTGGCGCTCTCGGTGCTGATCCCGTTCCCGGGCACCAACTTCCCGCCCTCGATCGCCCTCGTCATCGTCTCCATCGCCGTGATGGAGGAGGACGGCTATCTGCTCACCTTAGGGTATCTCATCGGCCTCGCGGGCCTGGCCTATACGGTGACCGTCCTCGGCGCCTCCTATCATCTGATCCGGGCAGGACTGGCGAGCTGGTTCGGGATCTAGAACAAAGAGAGGCCGGGGGGCTTTGCCTCGGGCGCTTCAGCGTTTTATAAGCCCGCTATCGTCAACATCCGCGGCCTGACGGGCCCTTGAACGTTAAGACGTCCTCGGTCGCGATCGCGGAGGCCCCATGGCCGGACATTCACAGTTCAAGAATATTATGCACCGCAAGGGTCGCGCAGATGCGGTGCGCTCCAAGCTCTTTTCCAAGCTCGCCCGCGAAATCACCGTCGCGGCCAAGATGGGTATGCCCGATCCCAACATGAATCCCCGCCTGCGCGCCGCGATCCTCGCTGCCCGGGCCGAGAACATGCCCAAGGACAACATCCAGCGGGCCATCAACAAGGCAGCCGGCAACGACGGCGAGAACTATGAGGAGATCCGCTACGAGGGCTACGGCCCGGGTGGCGCAGCTCTCATCGTCGAGGCCATGACGGACAACCGCAACCGCACGGCCTCCGACATCCGCTCCTACTTCACCAAGAGCGGCGGCAACCTCGCCGAGACCGGGGCGGTTTCGTTCATGTTCGACCGGGTCGGGCTCGTGGAATTCGCTCCCGAGGCGGCCACCGCCGACGCCATGCTGGAAGCCGCTATCGAGGCTGGCGCCGACGACGTGGTCTCGTCCGAGAGCGGCCACGAGATCTATTGCGACCAGGGCTCCCTCAACGAGGTCACCAAGGCGCTGGAGGAGAAGTTCGGGGAGCCCAAGGCCTCGAAGCTCGTCTGGAAGCCCCAGACCCCCGTGGCGGTCGACGACGAGGCCGGCGAGAAGCTCATGCGGCTCATGGAAACTCTGGAAGAGCATGACGACGTGCAGAACGTCTACGGCAATTTCGAATTGTCCGAGACGCTGATGCAGAAGATGGCGGAGTAAGGAGGGGTTGACCGAGCGCGTCCGTATTCTCGGCCTCGACCCCGGCCTGCGCAACACGGGCTGGGGCGTCATCACGATCGAGGGAACCAAGCTCTCCTACGTAGCCTGCGGAGTCGTGACCTCGGACGGCGACCTCGATTTGGCGCTCCGCCTCAAGCAGCTCCATGACCGGCTCACCGACGTGGTCCGGACCTGGACCCCGGACGAGGTCGCCGTGGAGGAGACCTTCGTCAATAAGGACGCCCAGGCCACTCTCAAGCTCGGCCAGGCCCGCGCCATGTCCCTCCTGGTCCCGGCCCTGCACGGGCTTCCGGTGGCGGAATATGGGGCGAACCAGGTGAAGAAGACCGTGGTCGGGGTCGGACACGCCGAGAAGGATCAGGTCCAGGCGATGGTCAGGATCCTGCTGCCCAAGGCCGAGTTCAAGAAAGCGGATGCGGCCGACGCTCTCGCGATCGCCATCGCCCACGCCCATCACCGCAAGGCCCGCGCTTTGGCCGCGAGCCTTTAATTTGTTACACAGACACCACTGTCATTCCGAGGCGGCGCAGCCGAGCCCGGAACCCATAAACTCGGATAGAACGTGGTTGAGCACCGTCGGCGGTGATGTCTCCGCCTGTGCGGGGATGACGGCGGAGGGGAGAAGAACGTGATCGGCAAACTCAAGGGCGTGATCGATTCCTACGGCGAGGATTTCGTGATCCTCGACGTGCATGGGGTCGGCTATGTGGTCCATTGCTCCTCCCGCACGCTCCAGAACCTGCCGCCCCAGGGCGAGGCGGCGGTCCTGTCCATCGAGACCCTGGTCCGCGAGGACATGATCCGCCTGTTCGGCTTCCGGTCGGATTCGGAGCGGGAGTGGTTCCGCCTGCTCCAGACCGTGCAGGGGGTAGGCGCCAAGGTGGCGCTCGGCATCCTGTCGGTGCTCGATCCCGGCACGCTCGCGACCGCCATCGCGACGGGCGACAAGGCATCCGTGGCCCGCGGCCCCGGTGTCGGGCCGAAGCTCGCTGCCCGCATCGTGGCGGAGCTGAAGGACAAGGCCCCGGCCTTCGCGGCCGTCGATCCGGCCCTCATCCGCCTCACGGGCGCCGTGGAGGACAAAAGCGCGCCGGTGCCGGTCTCGGACGCGATCTCGGCCCTCGTCAATCTCGGCTATCCCCAGGCCCAGGCCTCCGCGGCCGTTGCGGCCGCCCTCAAGCAGGCAGGCGAAGAGGCCGAGGCCAAGACCTTGATCCGGCTGGGACTACGGGAACTGGCCCGGTGAGGGGCCCGGGTGGCATCCCGGGGCCCGGATTGGTAAGAGAGGCGAATGCCGGGCTGTGACCTTTCGCCGTTCCTGTTTTGATCTCGTGCAAAATGGCGTATGTGGAGGGGAGAGCCCCTGTTCATTCTGCCGGAAGGTAAGTGTCTTTGACCGATTCACGCCGCCTGCTCAGCCCTGAAAAGCGCGAGGACGATGTCGAGGCGTCGATCCGGCCGCTGTCGCTCGACGATTTCACGGGCCAGAAGGCCGCGCGGGCGAACCTCCAAGTCTTCATCAACGCCGCGAAGTCCCGGGGCGATGCCCTCGATCACGTGCTCTTCGTCGGCCCTCCGGGGCTCGGCAAGACGACGCTCGCACAGATCGTCGCCCGGGAGCTGGGCGTCAATTTCCGCTCGACCTCCGGCCCGGTCATCGCCAAGGCCGGGGACCTCGCGGCCCAGCTCACCAATCTCGAAGAGCGGGACGTGCTCTTCATCGACGAGATCCACCGGCTCAACCCGGCCGTGGAGGAGATCCTCTATCCGGCCATGGAGGATTACCAGCTCGACCTGATCATCGGCGAAGGCCCGGCGGCCCGTTCTGTGAAGATCGAGCTGCCGAAATTCACCCTGGTCGGCGCCACCACCCGCGCGGGCCTGCTCACCACGCCCCTGCGCGACCGTTTCGGCATCCCGATCCGGCTCGAATTCTATACGGTCGACGAGCTTGAGCTCATCGTCCGGCGCGGCGCCCGGGTGATGGGCCTGAGCATGAGCGAGGAGGGCGCGAACGAGATCGCCCGTCGCTCCCGCGGCACGCCGCGCATCGCCGGCCGCCTGCTGCGCCGCGTGCGCGACTTCGCCATCGTCGAGGGGGCCGAGATCGTGTCCCGCGAGCTGGCGGACCGGTCCCTGCGCCTCCTCGACGTCGATCCCATCGGGCTCGACCTCATGGACCGCAAGTACCTGACCATGGTCGCCCAGTCCTTCGGCGGCGGGCCCGTGGGCATCGAGACCATCGCGGCGGCACTTTCCGAGCCCCGCGACGCCATCGAGGACATCATCGAGCCCTACCTTATCCAGAAAGGCTTCGTGCAGCGCACCCCGCGCGGGCGCGTCCTGACACCCCACGCCTTCCGGCATCTCGGCCTCGCCGAGCCCACCCGGGAGACCGCCGCCCAGTTCGGGCTGTTCAACGGGGCCGACGATGAATGACACGCGCGAGACTTCCCCTTCCCCTCGTGGAGAGGGCCAGGGCGGCGCTCTCTCGGGCCATCTCCAGGGCGGCACCCATATCCTCCCCATCCGGGTCTATTACGAAGACACGGATTTTTCCGCGCGGGTCTATCACGCCAGCTATCTCCGCTTCATGGAGCGCGGGCGCACGGAGCTGCTCCGGGCCGCCGAGGTAGCCCAGTCGGATCTCCATGCCCAGATGGGCGGGCTGGCCTTCGTGGTCCGCAAGATGGTGATCGATTTCCTCGGCGCGGCCCTCATGGACGACGTGCTGACGGTCGTGACCCGCCCTAAGGACATGCGCGGCGCTTCCATGACCCTTTTCCAGGAGGTCCGCCGGGGCGAGGACGTTCTCGTCACCGCCGAGGTGACGGTGGCGGCGGTCCGAAACGGGCGCGCCGTGCGGATTCCCGATCACCTGCGCGCCGCTCTGGGGGAACCAGCTTAAGCCGCCGATTCCGGCCTGTCCCGCTCCCTGAGCCCTAAAGCTCCTTCCCGTTGATTGCAGCAACGAGCCTGTCCGCAGCGAGCTTTGCGCCGTCCGGGTAGATCGTGCTTGCGGTTGCGGCTGCCCGCTTGCGGGTCTCGGGGGCAAGCGCTGCCTTGAGCGCCGCCGACAGGGACTCGACGGTCGGGACCGGACCGTCATGGGCGGCTCCGATGCCCAGATCGGCCACGCGGCGGGCCCAATAGGGCTGGTCGGCCACCTGGGGCACCACCACCTGAGGCGCTCCGGCGCGCGCGGCCGCCGTTGTCGTGCCTGCGCCGCCATGGTGCACGACGGCCGCGACCCGGCCGAACAGCGCCTGCTGATTGACCTCGCCGACCGCAAGGCAATCGTCCCGGTCGTCGATCCGCGTCAGGTTGGCCCAACCCTGGGCGAGGATCACGCGGCGGCCCTGCGAGCGGACCGCCGCGATTGCGTCGCGGGCCGCATCCGGCGCGGCCTGCATGGCCATGCTGCCGAAGCCCACATAGACCGGAGGTTCGCCCGCATCGAGGAACGCCTCCAGTTCCGTCGGGAGCGGACGCCGATCCGGCAGGATCCAGGCGCCGGTCTGTACGGCATCAATGAGGTCGTTCGGCTGCCAGGGGCTGAGAACCGGGTCCGACGCGAGCCAGGGGCGGCGCGTAATGACATGGTCGCGAACATGGGCGAGCGTGGGCAGGCCGACCGTGGCTCGGTGCGCGTTGACCGCCTCGCCGAACAGGGCGTCCATCGCCTGGGCATTGAATGCCCATAGGGCCAGATTGTCGGTCATTCCGGGCGGGTGCGGCCAGCCGGGATAGGGCATGGGCGGATGGTGCGGCGACGGCAGGATGAGCGGGCAGAAGGTCGCGAGGACGAAGGGGATGCCCAGCACCTCGGCGGCCGATTGCGCGGCGGCCGTGGACGGGAACAGGCCTGTCGCCACGATGGCGTCGCAGCCCTTGGCCGCGGCCGTGATCGCGTCGAATTGAGCCGGGACCATCCGGGCTGCGAGCCGGGGCAGCCTTTCCCCCGAGAGCTTCGCTGTCTCGATCCACTGGCGCACGGGCATGAAGGCCGGCGCCAGGGGCAGGCCCACCCGGTCCAGGAGTTCCACGAACTCGGCATCGGCCGGTGCGGAGACCAGCACCTCGACGCCGAGCGCCTGCAGCGCGAGGCCGAGCCCTGCCAGCGGCTGGACGTCTCCGCGCGACCCATAGGTCGATAACAGAATGCGCATTTTTCCTGCTCCCTCTCATCCGTGATTCGAATTGAGGGCGGGATTCATGGCGCATGATGGGGGGCTTGCCGCAAGTCCCTGGGGCGGCTAGATGATGATTTCGGAAAGCAGCCGTGCCTTCCATTCCCTGACTTACCCCGCGCTTATCCAGCAAGGCGATGTGAGCGCCTGCCTCCAGGGTCTTGTCCGGTCAGACCGGCTCCACGCAAGGCTTCGGGCCGCGGGGACCGACTGAAGCCCAGCCCGGTCCCGGCATGAGGTTCTCCTCTAAGGCGAAGCGTCGCAGCTCGTTCGGAGAGGGTGCGGCGGGCGGGCGCGAAATCCCCCTTAAACCAAGCCTTAACCTTACTCTGTGCTTAACATGTAACGGACCGGGAAGATCGGCGGCCCATGGGCGTACGCCCTTATTTTCGACAGATTCGGGCGCGAACGAACAATGATACGCACAAGATTTTCCTACGAATGCGGTGGGCCCGTTTCCGGGCTGCTCGAGGAGCAAGGACGCGAATCATGAATCCGGCGGATGTGGCCCAGGCAGTCCCTGTGGCCCACGACATGTCCCTTTTCGGCCTGTTCTGGCAGGCTCATTTCATCGTCAAGCTCGTCATGCTGGGCCTTCTCGGCGCCTCCGTCTGGTGCTGGGCCATCATTATCGACAAGACCCTGCTTTATGCCCGCACCAAGCGGTCCATGGACAAGTTCGAGGAGGTGTTCTGGTCGGGCCAGTCCCTCGAGGAGCTGTTCCGCTCCCTCCAGAGCCGCCCGGCTTCGGGCCTTGCGGCCGTGTTCGTCGCCGCCATGCGGGAATGGAAGCGCTCCTTCGAAGGTTCGGGCCGCTCCTTCCAGAGCCTGTCCCAGCGCATCGACAAGGTGCTCGACGTGACGATCCAGCGGGAGGTCGAGCGGCTCGATTCCAAGCTGACGGTCCTGGCCTCCATCGGTTCGGCCGGCCCCTATATCGGCCTCTTCGGCACCGTGGTCGGCATCATGAACTCCTTCACGTCCATCGCCGCCTCGAAGAGCACGAGCCTCGCCGTGGTGGCGCCGGGCATCGCGGAGGCGCTGTTCGCCACCGCCATCGGCCTCTTCGCGGCCATCCCGGCGGTGCTCGCCTACAACAAGCTCCAGAGCGAGGTGGGCAAGCTGCAGTCGCGGCTCGAAGGCTTTGCGGACGAGTTCTCGGCCATCCTGTCGCGCCAGATCGACGAGCGCATCGCGCTCGCGGCCTAAGGGGGAACCGGAATGGCATCGATGGCAGGCATGGCCAAGGGAGGCTCCCGTCGCCGGCGGCGCGCCCATCGCGGCGGCGCCATGAACGAGATCAACATGACGCCGTTCATCGACGTCATGCTGGTGCTGCTTATCATCTTCATGGTGGCGGCGCCGATGATGACGGCGGGCGTTCCCCTCGATCTTCCGCAGACCAAGGCGGCGCCCCTCAACATGGACGCCAAGCCCGTGACCCTGTCGATCAAGGCGACCGGCCAGGTCTTCATGGGCGATGCGGAGCTCGCGGACGACGCCATCGTCGGCAAGCTGAGCGAGGTCGCCAAGGGCGGTCTCGACGAGCGCATCTTCGTGCGCGGCGACAAGAAGGTCGATTACGGCCGTGTCGCACAGGTCATGTCCATCGTGACCGGGGCAGGCTACAAGCGCGTCGCCCTCGTCACGGAACCGGACCAGCGCTGAGCCGGACAGGAAGAGGGGCGAGACCGTGGCGTTGAAGCTCAAATTCAACACCTCCGAGCCGGGCCTGTGGGTCTCGGGCACCACGCATGCGGTGCTCCTGGTCGCGGCGCTCGCCGGCCTGTCCGTCGCCAGCGAATTCCCCGAGGCGCAGGAAGGCATCCCGGTCGAGGTCATCACGGACAACCAGTTCTCCCAGATCACCAAGGGCGAGAAGACCGCGAAGGCGGTCCTGCCGGATCCTAAGCCCCGGGCCGAGCGCGTGGCCGACAAGGCCGAACTGCGCGATCCCGGCGAGGACAAGCGCGACGCGCCGGCCCCGCCCAAGCGCCCCGAAGAGATGAAGGTGGCCGAGAAGGAGGAGCCGGTCGCGGCTCAGCCTCCGCCGCCGCCTCCTCCGCCCAAGCCCACGCAGGCCGAGGCAGAGGCGAAGGCCAAGGCGCTCGAGGAAGAGAAGAAGATCGCCGAGGCCAAGGCCGAGGCGGAAGCCATCGAGCGCGCCAAGGCCGCTGAGAAAGCAAAGGCCGAGGCCGAAGCGAAAGCCAAGGCGGAAGCCGAGGCCAAAGCCCAGGCCGAAGCCAAGAAGCTCGCAGAGGCGAAAGCGAAAGCCGAGGCCGAAGCCAAGGCCAAGGCGGCGGCCGAGGCCAAGAAGGTCGCGGAAGCGAAGGCCAAGGCGGAGGCCGAGGCCAAGGCCCGCAAGGAGGCCCAGCTCGCCAAGAAGCTCGACATGGGCGACCTCAAGCAGTTCCTGGAGAACAAAGAGCGGCACCAATCCACCGGCGCGACTGGATCGGAGGTCCAGAAGACCGCCTCCCTCGGCACCGCGACGGGATCGGCCGCGAAGCTCAGCCCGAGCATGCGCGATTCCCTGATGGGACTCCTGCGTGAGCAGATGGAGCGGTGCTACAGCGCGCCGATCAGTGCCTCCGCCGGCAATGCCGCCTCTCCGATCCTGGATATCCGCCTCAACCAGGACGGTTCCCTGGCCAGCGAGCCGACCGTCATGAGGAGCGGCGGAGCATCCACCGACCGAGCCATTGCGGATGCGGCGCTGCGAGCCGTTCGGCGCTGCGCGCCTTACCGTGTTCCGGCCCAATTCGCCCCTTACTACTCCGATTGGAAGGTCCTGAACGTCGAGTTCACTCCCACCTGATCTGAAGTTCCCACCGCTTGAGACATGCCCTCATGATCACTCGCCTCGTCTCCCGTCTCCTCGTCGTGCTCGCCTTCCTTGTGCCGACGCTTGCCATTGCTCCCGCGGCCTTCGCGCAGCTGAGCTTCCGCGTCGGGCCGGGCGGGCAGTTCCAGCCCATGCCCATCGCGGTCGCTGATTTCGCCGGCGAGGGTGACCTCGGCCAGCGGGTCTCGGGGATCATCTCCAGCAACCTGCAGCGCTCGGGCTATTTTGCGCCCCTCGACCGGTCGCGCTTTCCGGAGCGTCCGGCCTTCGACACGGCGCCGCGCTTCGAGGCCTGGAAGCTCGCGGGCGCCCAGGCCCTGGTGACGGGCCGCGTAACCCGCGACCCCTCGGGCCGCCTGAAAGCCGAGTTCCGCCTCTGGGACGTGGATACGGGTCAGCAGCTCACCGGCCAGCAATATGTGACGGATCCCAATTTCTGGCGCCGGGTCGGCCACATCATTTCCGACGCGGTCTATTCCAAGCTCACGGGCTTCGGCGGCTTCTTCGACACGCGCATCGTGTTCGTGGACGAGTCCGGCCCGAAGGAGAACCGCCGCAAGCGGCTCGCCATCATGGACCAGGACGGGGCCAATGTCCGGTTCCTGACCCAGGGCGACAACCTCGTGGTGACGCCGCGCTATTCGCCGGCCTCCCAGGACATCACCTACATGTCCCAGGTCGAGGGCCAGCAGCCGCGGGTGCAGGTGATCAACCTGGAGACCGGCTCCCGCCAGGTGGTCGGCAACTTCCCGGACATGACCTCGAGCCCGCGCTTCTCGCCGGACGGCCAGCGGATCGTCATGAGCCTGCAGCAGGGCGGCAACGCCAACATCTTCATGATGGACCTGAATTCTCGCGCCACCACGCGGCTCACCTCCACGGCCGCCATCGACACGTCCCCGTCCTTCTCGCCGGACGGCTCGCAGATCGTGTTCGAGAGCGACCGGGGCGGGCAGCAGCAGATCTACGCCATGAACGCGGACGGCTCGAACCAGCGCCGCATCTCGTTCGGGGACGGCTCCTATTCGCAGCCGGCCTGGTCGCCCCGGGGTGATTACATCGCCTTCACCAAGCGCCGCGCCGGCGGCTTCTCCATCGGCATCATGAAGCCCGACGGCTCAGGCGAGCGTATCCTGACGGAAGGCTTCCACAACGAGAGCCCCACCTGGGCGCCGAACGGCCAGTACATCCTGTTCTTCCGCGATCCCGGCGGGCAGGCGGGCGGCAAGCTCTACATGGTCGACATCACGGGCCGGGTCGAGCAGCCGATACAGACCCCCTCCTATGCGTCGGACCCGACCTGGTCCCCGCTCCTGAGCGAGAACCGGGCCCAGAACTGACACGCAAAAGGGCGCCTTCGGGCGCCCTTTTCGTTTGGGGCTCAGTCGCGCAACAAGGAGCGGGCGGTCGGGACGAGGCGCGAGACCTCGTTCGGCCGCGAAGTGCGAAGTCTTACATCCTCGTCTGATATAATATATCAATCATTTCTTCGTCCATTATTCGAGGAGAATGAAATGATGGGGCTGATTGAACGGGGCTGGCAGGAGGCATCGGCGGCGAGCGCCCATGATCTGGGATTCATGCTCGCGAAGAGAATTGCGGGGACCAGCCGCTCTGATGATCTTGAGGGGACAAAGGGCAACGACGTGATCTCCGGTCTTGGCGGAAATGACACTATTTTCGACGACCGCGGCAATGATCGCCTATACGGCAATGCCGGAAACGATACCCTGACCGGCGGGAGCGGAAACGACATTCTCGACGGCGGGACGGGGAACGACGAACTGATCGGCGAGATCGGGAACGACATTCTTTATGGCGGAGCCGGCAATGACAGGCTCGCAGGTCATGAGGGCTTGAATACCCTCTACGGAGGGCCCGGCCGCGACAAGTTTATCTTCGAATTCGAGCAGGGAAGGCCGGACAAAATCATGGATTTCAAGGCCTCTGACGACACGATCATGCTTGACCGCGGCTTCTTCGAGGCGGTGCAAAAAGGGACGCTGTCCAGCGGCGCTTTCCAACTTGGGTCACAAGCGAGCGAGGCGGATGACCGCATCATCTATAATCAGGCAACAGGGGCAATCTCCTACGATCCTGACGGCAATGGTGCGCAAGGCGCGCGCATCTTCGCGTATAATGTGACGAAATCCGCGATGACATACGCAGATTTCGTCGGGATCTGAATAACCGCAAAGGGCGGGTTCTAGCCCTTTCCCCTGGCCAGGGCCTCGTTCCCACGAACGGGGCTCAGCCTCGCAACAGGGAGCGGGCGGTCGGGACGAGGCGGGTGACTTCACTCGGCCGCCAAGTGCGGCGCTCGATTTCCGGCCATGCCTCGGCAGTCCACGCCTGCGAGCGGGCGAGGTCCGCGCGATGACGATTGTAAGCCGCCTCGTCGGCGAACCCTGAAAACCAGACGAAGACGGTCTCGCCCTCCCGGACCGGCAGGCGCGGGAAGGTGTTGGGGCTCCGCTCGGTCACGAAGGTCGCGAGAACCCGGGCGCCCGCCGCCGTCAGGGCGGGCCTGACGCTTGCTTCGAAGAAGGCGGAGAAATCCGTATCCGTGTGCGGAGCGAGCGAGCAGGTGGTCGCGACGACCAGGCCGGACCGCTGCCCGGCCGCATCGTCATCAAGGCGATGCGGCAGCGCGAAGCCGCCGCCCGGCAGGGCAGGGCGCAGGAGCAGCACGTTGTCCGAGTTCACCATGGTGCCGTTGGCCCGATCCCGGTGAGCGGCCCAGACGGGGCCCCCATAGAAATCCGCGAGCGCCCGGGCCCGGGTCTCCATGTCGGCAAATCCCCGCAGCCACACGAAGGCGTCCGGATCATCGGGGTCGCGGAACTGGCCGATCACCTGCATGCCGGCTGCCTCCTGCGGCTCGATGAAAGCCTCCTCGAACAGGCCGATCAGGTCCTCCCGTGCGCCCGGCCGCAGCCGGTATCGCCGCAGCTCGACCACCGGGCCGCCTGTGTCCTCCGTCTTCATCCGATCCATGACCTGTGCCGACATTGAAGTTCCCCCATAAAACAGGACAAGCGTCCTGTTTGCAAATACAGGACGCTTGTCCTGTTTTGTCAACCTGCTATCTTTCTCGGACGGGGAGGACAGGATGACGAGACGGGATTCCGAGCGGCGGAAGCGGACGAACGATCCGGAAGGGATGCGGCAGCGGCTGCTCGATGTAGCTTTCGCGGCCTTCACGGCGCAGGGCTACAACGCCACCTCGGTGCACGATCTGAAACGGGAGGCCGGGGCCACGGGCGGGGCTCTGTCCCATCATTTCCCGACCAAGAAGGATCTCGGCCTCGCGGTCCTGCGGGACCGGGTGGCCGATGCGGTCGAGGAGACCTGGATCGCGCCTGTCCGCGCGGCACCGGATGCGGCGGAGGGCATCCAAAGCGTCTTTGCGGCCATCGCGGCGGAGCTGGACGGGAAGGGGGCGGTATCGGGTTGCCCGCTCAACAACCTCGCCCTTGAGCTGTCCCGGCAGGATGCGGATTTTCAGGCGGAGATCGACGACATCTTCGGGCGCTGGCGTCACGCGATTGCGGAAAGGATCCGGGCCGATCAGGAGGCAGGCCGGTTTGCCCACCTCGAGGCCGAGGCCTTCGCGACCTTCGTGGTCGCGGCCTATTCGGGCGCGATGGCCATGGCGAAGGCGGGCCAGAGCGCAGAGCCCTTGCGGGTGTGTGCCGCTCTTCTCGGGCAGATGATGACCGGAAAGGCCGCCGCCTGAGGCGACGGCCCTATGTCATGAGTCCGGTGGTGGACCTCTTCAGGCCCCGCGCGGCATGGCGGCGGCGGGTGTATCGTCCTTGCGGCTCCGCAGCTTGAAGGCGAGGACGAGCAGCGTGATGCCGAAGACCATCGCGTAGGCGCCGAGCCACCAGGTCAGCACCACGGCGCCGAGAAGCGGAGCGACGAGCAGCGCGATACCGAACAGGATCGACACGATCCCGCTGAAGATCAGCCAGCCGCGTCCATAGGCCGGGTTCAGCTTGAAGGCGGCCACGATTTCGAGAATGCCCGTGATCAGCGACCACACAGCCATGAGGGTGACGAAGAACACCACTGTCAGGCCTGGCCAGAGGAACGCGATGACACCGACCGCGATGTCGACGATCCCCTCGAAGACGAGCAGGCCCCAGCGCTGGTGCTGCGAGGCCGCCCGCACGGCCGCCACGATGGTGATGACGCCGTCCACCAGCATGTAGGCAGAGAAGAACAGCACAAGGGACAGGATCGTCGCCCCGGGCACGAACAGGGCGATCAGCGCGAAGATGATGGCGAAGACGCCGCGCAGGGCGACCGCCCACCAGTTCTGCGCCAAAAGGGCACTCATCGCCTCGGCGCGGTCGAAGGATCCGTAGGATGGTGAAGAACCGCCTGCCATGGTGACCTCCTTCGGTCTTTCGGGCACGTCATCATGCCCGACATAACGTTAGGTAACAAGTCAACGCTCAAGCTTGGCAGAGGGTTTCATTCCTCTCGGAGGGCCTCCCGGTCGGCAGCGGCCTCTTCCTCCTGGGCGATCGCGAATCTCCGCCTGCGCTCCAGCTTCCGGCGGCGCGCCCGGACACGCCATTTCAGGCGCAGCGCCCGGGTCATGAGCGCCAGTCCGATCCAGGCGAGCCCGATCACCAGCGGCAGCACGACCAGGGTCGGGAACAGGGCGACGATCACGGCCAGCACCAGCAGGGCACCGCCGATCACCGCGATGCTGCTTGCCTCCGTCGCCGTGAGGGAGCGGGCATTCACGGACTTGCCGATGCTGTTGCCCAGAGCCAGGGCCCCGGCGGCCAGCCGCCGCACATCGCCCTTCCGGGGGCGGTGCAGGCGGCGGGAGCGCATCTTCTGGGTCTGCCGGCGGCGGGTCAGGAGGCCCGGGACGATCTCGGTCGCGTTGGTGAGGTCCTTGAGATACATCTCCTCCATGGCCTCGGCGAAGCCGCGGTCCTCCAGCACCACGTCGAGCTCCCAGTTGGTGGCCCAGCTCGCTAGGTTGAGATTGGTCGAGCCCACCCGCGCCCAGCGCCCGTCCGCCACGGCGGTCTTGGCATGGAGCATGGTGCCTTTCCATTCGAAGATGCGGATTCCGGCCTCCACGAGGGAGCGATAGCCGGCTCGGACGACCGGCTGCAGCCATGTCACGTCGCTCGTGCCCGGCACGAGAAGCCGCACATCCACCCCGTCCCGCGCGGCCTCCGCCAGCGCCTGGACATAGGAGGTGGTGGGAACGAAATAGGCGTCCGTCAGCCAGAGATTGCGTTGGGCCGTCGCGGCGACGAACTGGTCGAACCGATAGGTCCGGAACATGCCCGGCCGGCCGCAGATCACCCGCGCGGCCACCGTGCCGGCCTCTGGGATAGCCGGAAGGCCGCTGCGCTCGCCCCGGTCGATGGGCGTGCCGGCCCGCGCCCAGCTGTCCGCGAAGGCGGCATCGAGATCGGCCACCACGGGGCCCTCCAGCATCAGGCCCGTGTCCCGCCAGGGTTCGGCCCCGTCCGAGCCCTCCCAGGCATTCGAGACGCACAGGCCCGCCACGAAGCCCTTGCGGCCGTCCACCGTGATGACCTTGCGGTGATTGCGGCGGATCCAGAAGGGATTCGTCAAACGCGGAGGATTGAACACCCGCACCTCCACGCCGGCCCGCCGCAGCCGGTTCCAGAAGCCCGGCAGGGCCCGCCAGGACGAGCCGAGCCAGTCGTAGAGCACTCGCACCGTCACGCCGGCCTGGGCCCGCTCCATCAGGGCCTCGGCGAAGGTGCGGCCGGTGGTGTCGTCCGCAATGATGAAGTTCTCGAAGTGAATGACCTGGCGGGCGCCGCGGATCGCCTCGAGCCAGGCCGGATAATTCTCGCCGGCATCCTTCAGGAGCGCGACGGCATTGCCCTTACGCAGGTCGCTGTCGGCAATGCGCGCAAAGGCGCGTTCCAGCCGGTAGTCCAGGGGACCCGGAGGCGTCGGCTCGGGATGTCTTAGGGGAGGGAAGGGCGTGATGGACGAACTCATGACTGTATAACGCATGAACCGGCCATTCGGCTTGCCCGTGCGATCAAAAAGCCAAGCCGTGCGTCACCGGCCCTCCGATGCCACCTCTTTGCCGCATTTACTCCTAATTAACCCTAAGCCCAGGTTTCCCGGCCCGGGTGCGATTCACCTTAATCCAGCTTCGCCCGTCCCGACCGACAAAACCGTCCCTTAACCATCGCCCGATATAGATCACACAACGTTCGGCAGACGTTTGTGTAAGGAGTATTGCCAATGATGACGTTGCGCGCCGTCAAGTTCGCCGCTGCCATCGTCCTCGCCCTCGGGGCGGCGGCGTGTTCGTCCAACAAAGATGGAATGGCCGACGGGGCCGGCGGCTTCGGGGCCGGCGGAGCAGCCACGCCGGGCAGCGCCCAGGATTTCGTCGTCAATGTGGGCGACCGGGTGTTCTTCGAGACCGACCAGACCGACCTGACCCCGACCGCCACCGCGACCCTCGACAAGCAGGCCCAGTGGCTCAACCGCTATCCGAACTACACCTTCATCATCGAGGGCCATGCGGACGAGCGCGGTACCCGCGAATACAACTTCTCGCTCAGCGCCCGCCGCGCCCAGAACGTGCGTGATTATCTGGTGTCCCGCGGCATCAACGCCTCGCGCCTGCGCACCGTGTCCTACGGTAAGGAGCGCCCGGTTGCGGTCTGCAACGACATCTCCTGCTGGTCGCAGAACCGCCGCGCCGTCACGGTGCTGAGCGCAGGTGCCGGAGCGTAAGGATCAAAACGTGACTTTTCCCTTCCGATTCGCGAAGGGCCGCGCTGCGCCGCCACAATCTCGCCGTGGCGGCGCATTTGTGTTATCGGCACCTTTGCTGCGACCTCAACGGTTTTCCAGAATGCTGCGCCGACTGATCGTCTTCTTCGCCTTCCTGACAGCCCTCGCCGGGCCTGCCGCCGCGCAGGACGCCGCCGAGGCTATCGTCCGTCTCAACCGGCTCGAGAACCAGTTCCGGCAGATGTCCGGGCAGATGGAGCAGCTCCAGCACGAGAACCAGGTTCTCAAGGAGCAGCTCCGCAAGTTCCAGGAAGACGTGGATTACCGATTCCAGGAGGGCCGGGGCGGCAAGGCCTCGCCCGGTGGCAGCGCGCCGGCCCGTCCGGCCCCGCAGCCCCAGCGACGCAGCGACGTCTTCAACCCCTCGGAGGCGCCCAGCGCCCCCGGGGCTCCGCTTCCCCTGGGAGCGACCCCTCCGTCGGCCCCTCTCACGGCGGAGATGGGCCAGCCCGCTCCCCTTCCCGGGGGCCAGATGCCCGGGCAGGTGTCCGGAATCGGGGAGCTGATCCAGGAGGACGACATGGCCATGGATGCGGCGCCCCTCGACATCAATCCCGCCGGCCGCACGGTCGCGATCCCAACAGGGGCGATCCCGGCCGCTCCGGCCTCCCGCGGTCCGAGCGTCGCGGCCACCAGCGTCGGCGATCCGCGGTCCGATTTCGAGACCGCCTACGGCTATTTCGCGCAGCGCCAGTACGAGGAGGCCGAGATGGGCTTCCGCCGGTTCCTGCAGTCCAACCCCCGCGACAAGCTGGTGCCCGAAGCCGCCTACTGGCTCGGCGAGACCTATCTCCAGCGCAACCGCTACCGGGAGGCGGCGGAGCAGTTCCTGAACGTGTCCACGGAGCACCCCAGCGCGGCCCGTGCGCCCGATGCGCTCCTGAAGCTTGGCATTTCCCTCAACGGCCTCGGCGCCCGCGACCGGGCCTGCGCGGTCTTCGGCGAACTCGACCGCAAGTATCCCCAGGCTTCCCCGAATGTGCGCCAGGCCTCCGAGCGCGAGCAGCGCCGGTCCAAGTGCAGCTGAGCGTGCGGTTGAGGATGGCCTGCGTGCCGCTCCCGCCTTTCGCGTGACCCGCTCCTCCGCACCCATTGATCCTGCCTCCGCCGAATGGCTGGAGGCTCTCTTTTTTTCCCTATCCTCCGCCCGTGGAATCGTCGCAGCCGTGTCAGGCGGGCCGGATTCCATGGCTCTCATGCATCTCCTGGCCCTGTGGCGCGGATCCGCTGCCCGGCCGCCCGTGATCGTCGCCACCGTGGATCACGGCCTGCGCCCCGAAGCTGCCCGGGAGGCCGCTTTCGTGGCCGCGGAGGCCTCCCGCCTCGGCTTTCCCCACCGGACCCTCGTCTGGACTGGCCCCAAGCCCGGGACGGGTCTTCAGGAGGCGGCCCGCGAGGCGCGCTACCGGCTTCTGATCGGCTGCGCCCGGGAGGAGGGCGCCACCCACCTCGTCACCGCTCACACGCTGGACGACCAGGCCGAGACCCTGCTCATGCGCCTGTCGCGGGGGTCGGGGCTCGCGGGCCTCGGCGGGATGCGGCCCGAGCGCGACCGGGACGGCCTGCGCCATGTCCGGCCGCTCCTTGATTGCCCGAAGAGCATGCTCCTCGCCCTGTGCGGCCGGGAAAGGTGGCCCTTCGTGGAGGACCCCTCGAACCTGGACGAGCGCTTCGCGCGGGTGCGCTGGCGGCGCCTCATGCCGGCCCTCGCTGCGGAGGGCCTGACGGCCGAGCGCCTGGCCGGCCTCGCGCGCAGGGCCCGGCAGGCCGAGGAGGCGCTTGATGCCAAGGCCGCCGAGGCCCTGGGCCGGGCTCGGCCCGTGGCCGGGGAGGGTGGCTTGCGGCTCGATGCCGCCCCCCTGGCCGAGGAGCCCTTCGAGATCGCGCTCCGGGCCTTCGTCCAGGCCCTCGACAGGGCGGGAATCCGGCCGGAAACCGGCCGTCTCCAACGTATCGAGGCCTGCGTCGGTCGGCTCCGGGATGCCCTGGCGAAGGGGGAAGCCTTTCGGGCCACCGTGTCAGGGGCGCTGGTCCGGCTCGATGCCCGCGGGGGCCTCACCCTGGCGCCGGAACCGCCTCGTCGGCGGGGAAGGGCGCCGGTTTGAGGGCTATCCGTTCATCAAAGACCGCATGAGATGCCGCATGGGCGCCGCATTCCCTTGGCAAGGGGAGGCTCCACGCCTACATTGAGTTTAGCCGCGCGGGGCATGCCCCGCGTTCGTCTCCCTCTGGGGCAGAAACTGATCCGATGAATTCAAATTTCCGCAATTTCGCCTTGTGGGTCGTCATCTTCCTGCTGGTGCTCGCGCTCGTGACCCTGTTCCAGAGCCCGGGCCATCGTGGCGGCAGCGGCGACATTGCCTATAGCCAGCTTCTCAGCGATGCCGATGCTGGGCGCATTTCGAACGTGGTCATCTCCGGTCCGGAGATCAGCGGCACCTATACGGATGGCCGTACCTTCACGACCTATGCGCCGAATGATCCGAGCCTGGTGACGAAGCTGCAGCAGAAGGGCGTGCAGATCACGGCCCGTCCGCAATCCGACTCCACCCCCTGGTTCATCGCCGTCCTCATGAACATCCTGCCGATCGCGCTGTTCATCGGCGCGTGGGTGTTCCTGTCGCGGCAGATGCAGAACGGCGCGGGCCGGGCCATGGGCTTCGGCAAGTCCAAGGCCAAGCTTCTGACCGAGGCGCATGGCCGCGTGACCTTCGACGATGTCGCGGGCGTCGATGAGGCCAAGGAAGACCTGCAGGAGATCGTGGAATTCCTCCGCGATCCGCAGAAGTTCCAGCGCCTCGGCGGCCGCATCCCGCGCGGTGTGCTGCTCGTCGGCCCTCCCGGCACGGGTAAGACCCTGACGGCCCGGGCCGTTGCGGGCGAGGCCAACGTGCCGTTCTTCACCATCTCGGGCTCCGACTTCGTCGAGATGTTCGTGGGCGTGGGTGCTTCCCGCGTACGCGACATGTTCGACCAGGCCAAGAAGAACGCCCCCTGCATCATCTTCATCGACGAGATCGACGCGGTCGGCCGCCATCGCGGCGCCGGCCTCGGCGGCGGCAACGATGAGCGTGAGCAGACCCTCAACCAGCTCCTGGTGGAGATGGACGGCTTCGAGGCCAACGAGGGCATCATCATCATCGCGGCGACGAACCGCCCCGACGTGCTTGACCCGGCGCTCCTGCGTCCCGGCCGCTTCGACCGGCAGATCGTTGTCCCGAACCCGGACGTCACCGGCCGCGAGAAGATCCTGCGCGTCCATGTGCGCAAGGTCCCGCTCGCTCCCGACGTGGACCTGAAGGTCATCGCCCGCGGCACCCCCGGCTTCTCGGGCGCCGACCTGATGAACCTTGTGAACGAGGCGGCCCTCCTGGCGGCAAGGCGCGGCAAGCGCATCGTCACCATGCACGAGTTCGAGGACGCGAAGGACAAGGTCATGATGGGCGCCGAGCGGCGCACCCTGGTCATGACCGACGACGAGAAGCGCCTGACGGCCTATCACGAGGCCGGCCACGCCATCGTCGCCCTCAACGTCCCGGCGACCGACCCGGTCCACAAGGCCACCATCATCCCCCGTGGCCGGGCGCTGGGCATGGTCATGCAGCTGCCTGAGCGCGACAAGCTCTCCATGAGCTTCGAGCAGATGACCTCGCGCCTCGCCATCATGATGGGCGGCCGCATCGCCGAGGAGATGATCTTCGGCAAGGAGAAGGTGACCTCGGGCGCCCAGTCCGACATCGAGCAGGCCACGCGCCTCGCCCGGATGATGGTGACCAAGTGGGGCTTCTCGCCCGAGCTCGGCACCGTCGCCTATGGCGAGAACCAGGACGAGGTCTTCCTCGGCATGCAGATGGGCCGTCAGCAGAACGTGTCCGAAGCCACCGCCCAGAAGATCGACTCCGAGGTGCGCCGCCTGGTCGAGGCCGGCCTGGAGGATGCCCGCCGCATCCTGACCGAGAAGGCCCACGATCTCGAGACCCTGGCTAAGGGCCTCTTGGAATACGAGACCCTGACCGGCGACGAGATCCACAACCTCCTCGACGGCCAGCCTCCGATCCGCGACACCGGCGATAATCTGTCGTCGAGCCGGGGATCCGCCGTCCCGACCGCTGGCCGCGGCCGGCCCAAGGAGAGCGGCGGCGGCATGGAGCCCCAGCCCCAGGCCTGATCCGGCCTCACATTACGATCCGAAGCCGGCTGGAACACCAGCCGGCTTTTTTCATGCGGCCTTCGCAAGCCATTCGCCGATGGAAACCCGCCAGTCCTCGATCATGCGCCGGAAAGCCTCCTCGTCGAGGTCGGCAAGATAGGACTCGCCGTCCCCGCTCAGGGCCGTGAAGGCGTAGCTGACGGTCGCCTCCGTTCGCCCGGCAGCGATCTCGCGGCACCGGACCTCGACGAAGCCGAAGCGCGAGTTTGGCGTGACCCGGACGTACCGGACCCGGTAAGCCTCGGGCTCCCATAAGCAACAGGCCCAGAGGGTCGTCTCGCCCCCGTGCTCGGTCCGGAAGACCATGCCGTCCTGCGTGTCGCCATTCGTCGGATGCAGGAACTCGGGCTCCCAGCCTTTCACCCAGAGGGTCTCGCCACTCGGGGTGAAGAGCGGGAAAATCTCCGCGACGGGCGCGGGAAGCACAATGCTATGGCGGCGTTCGAGATGCATCACGGCTTTTCCTCGCTGAGCCTGTGACTGTCCGACGCCTGAAGCGTGAGGCCGTAGATGCGTCGCAGGTCCGCAATGGTTTGGAGCGTTTCAGGGGAGAATGGCTGCTTCCCCTCGAAGGCGTGCAGGACAATCCCCTCGATCAGGTCTCCGAGGCTCATGTCCTGGTGCTCGGCGAGGGCCTTGAGCACTTTTACCAGCCTCTTCTCGAGGCGCACGCCGGTCTGGATTCGTTCGATGATCATAATCGTTGGTACCTATGTACCAAGGTAGAGTCAAGTCGGCCCATGGGGTAGCCGGAAGGGTCTCTTCCGGCAAAAGACCTTCTTTCTGTCTACTTCGAAGTTCCGAATTCAAACCGGGGCGGAGCTTCGTCACTGTAACAATCGCTCATCACTTGTGATGGCCGGTTCTGCGCGAAAGTCTTGACCCGATTCAGGGAGGTTGCTTTGAGAAGACCAAGGCGCATATCGGCGCTACAGAAGGCGGAGAACCAGCACGTGCGCAAATACTTTGGAACCGACGGAATCCGCGGGCGTGCTAACGGGGTCATCACGCCGGACCTGGCTCTCAAGGTCGGCCAGGCGGCCGGCCTCATGTTTCAGCGGGGCGATTACCGGCACCGGGTCATCATCGGCAAGGACACCCGCCTGTCCGGCTATATGATCGAGAACGCCCTGGTGGCCGGCTTCACGTCGGTCGGCATGGACGTGCTGCTCCTTGGACCGATGCCGACCCCGGCGGTCGCCATGCTGACCCGCTCCATGCGCTGTGACCTGGGCGTCATGATCTCGGCCTCCCACAACCCTTACGAGGATAACGGCATCAAGCTGTTCGGCCCGGACGGGTTCAAGCTCAACGACGAAGTGGAGCGCGAGATCGAGCGCCTGATCGATTCCGATCTGTCGTTCCGCCTCGCCGGTTCCTCCCTGCTCGGGCGCGCCAAGCGCATCGAGAGCGCGGATGCCCGCTATATCGAATTCGCCAAGCGCACCCTGCCGCGTCAGCTCGACCTCGAAGGAATGCGGGTCGTGATCGACTGTGCCAACGGGGCCGGCTACAAGGTCGCTCCGGAGGCCTTGTGGGAGCTGGGTGCCGAAGTCATGTCCATCGGCGTCGAGCCGAACGGCTTCAACATCAACCACGAGGTCGGCTCCACGGCTCCCGAGGCCCTGGTCCACAAGGTGCGCGAGCTGCGCGCGGATGTGGGCATCGCCCTCGACGGCGACGCCGACCGGGTTCTCATCGTCGACGAGAAGGGCCAGAAGGTTGACGGCGACCAGCTCATGGGCGTCGTCGCCCGGTCCTGGCACGAGGATGGGCGCCTGACCCAGGGCGGCATCGTGGCCACCATCATGTCGAATCTCGGCCTCGAGCGCTATCTCGGCGATCTCGGCCTCAGCCTCGTCCGCACCGCGGTCGGCGACCGCTACGTGCTCGAGCACATGCGGGCCCATGGCTTCAACCTGGGCGGCGAGCAATCCGGCCATATCATCATGTCGGACTACACCACCACGGGCGATGGCCTCATTGCGGCGCTCCAGCTCCTGGCGGTGGTCAAGCGGCTTGGCCGCCCGGTCTCCGAGGTCTGCCACTGCTTCGAGCCGCTGCCGCAGATCCTGAAGAACGTGCGCTACAAGTCCGGCAAGCCTCTCCAGTCCGAAACCGTGGTCAAGGCCATCGAGGCCGGCCGCGAGCGCCTGGGCGCGACGGGCCGCCTTGTCATCCGTCCTTCGGGCACCGAGCCCGTCATCCGGGTCATGGCCGAGGGGGACGACAGCGATCTCGTCGCCCGCGTGGTGGACGACGTGGTCGACGCTGTCAGCCGCGCGGCCTCCCTGGCCGATACTCCCGTCAAGGGTGCGGCCTGAGCTGCACTCTCCCTGGAGCCCGGCCCCTTTCGTGAGGGGCGGGCTTGGAGGCAAGGACGCTCGACGCCTGTCGCTCAGCTCCAGTCGTAGACAAGCGCCTCCCTGAACGCGAAGCGGTTCAGATGGTCCTCGATGATCTTCTGCATCCGGTTCCGGCTCTCCTCGTCCGGGACCGTGAGGACGATCTCGAGATGATCTGGCCCGGCCGTCAACTCGGCCTTCCGGTCCTCGGCGAACGGGATGGTGCTCTGCGTCTCGCTATAGGTCACGTCGAACTTGTGCGCCCAATGCTTGCTGAGCTGCTGCAGGTAGCGGCTGGCATTCGCGGTCGAAACCCTTGCGCTGGATCGGATCATTGTGCGTCTCCATTCGATGGCTGCCGCATGAACATTCGCGCCTCCGCGCCTGTGTCGGGCTTTGTCCATAGACCGAAAATTAAGGTTAATCGCCCCTTAACCACTGCCCTTTAACGTTCGGCCTTCAGAGCCCGCCGCATGGCCGGGACCGGAGGAACACGTGCGGAGTGGCGGATTGCGTCGAGTGACGATCATGGTGGCAGGCGGCCTCGCCCTCGGCCTCGCGGCCGCGGAGGCCCGCGCCGCCGACCTTCCGCCGGCGCCCATCCTGGACGATTCCGACGAGCCCGTCAGCGCCGGCTGGTACCTGCGCGGCGATATCGGCCTCGACGAGCCTGTGCTGCGCCATGGGCGCGATCTGGGAACGGCGGCCACACCGCCCCTCGCGAAGGCCCGCTTCGAGCGGGAAGGGAGCATCGGCGCCGGAATCGGCTATCACATGGCGCCCTGGCTGCGGACCGACATCACGGTCGATCACCGGTTCGGTGGATCCTACAAAGGCAGCCGCTTCGGCGCCTCGAACCTTGCCTTCGACCGGGCGGATTTCCAGGCCACGACCTTTCTCCTCAACGCCTATATCGACCTGCCCCTGTGGAGTCGCGTGACCCCTTATCTCGGGGCCGGCATAGGCGTCAGTCTCAACCGGTTCGAGGAGGCGCAGCGCCTCTTCCCGGCCGATGCGGTTCCGCTGGCCTCTCACACGAAATCCGCTCTCGCCTGGGCGCTCACGGGCGGTGTCGCGTTCGACCTGACGGACCACCTCAAGCTCGATCTCGCCTATCGCTACACGCATCTGGGCTGGGCGCGCAGCGAGCCGGACGGATTCGCCCCCCCCTTACGGGCCCGCAGCATCGGCACTCACGAGCTGCGCCTGGGGGCTCGCTACACTTTCAACTAGACACACGCCGCGCAGGCGAGGGGCATACGCTCCTGCGCCTCGCGTAAGACCGGAGGCGGAAGCCTCACTCGGCCGGATGCGCGGGCGGGCGCGGTTCGGCCGGGCCGATATCCTCCCCATGGGCCTTCAGGCCGGTCTGTTCGCGCAGCTTGTCGATCAGCTCGCTCACATAGGTGGCGGGCTTGGTGTAGCCGCCGAGGAGCAGGTAGATCGCCGGCACCACGAGGACCGTGAGCAGGGTCGACAGGGTGACGCCGCCCACGATCACAGTGCCGATGGCATTGCGGGCCTCCGCACCGGCGCCCGATGACCAGGCCAGCGGGATCGCGCCGCCGATCATGGCGATGGAGGTCATCAGGATCGGGCGCAGGCGCAGCACGGAGGCCTCGATCACCGCGTCCCGCACCGAGTAGCCGCGCTCGCGCAGCTGGTTCGAGAACTCGACGATCAGGATGCCGTTCTTGGTCATCAGGCCGATGAGCAGGATCATGCCGATCTGGCTGTAGATGTTGAGGGACTGACCCGTCAGCGCGAGCGCCGCCAAACCGCCCGTGACGGCGAGCGGCACGGTCAGCATGATGATGAACGGGTTGATCCAGCTCTCGAACTGGGCTGCCAGCACCAGGAACACCACCAGCAGCGCCATGCCGAACGTGACATAGATGGCGCTGGAAGATTCCCGGAAATCCTTGGACTGGCCCGCATAGCCGATGCGCGCCTCCGCCGGCAGGTTGTCGTGGACGATCTGCTCGAGGACCGCAAGCGCCTCCCCGATGGACGTGCCGGGCCGCAGGGCCGACTGGATGGTGATCGAGCGCAGGCGGTCGAACCGGTTGAGGGTCTGCGGCGCGGCCGATTCGGTCAGCGATACGAAGGACGAGAGGGGAACGAGATCGCCGTTCGCGGCCCGGATGAAGGTGTTCGTCAGGTCGTTCGGCGTGGCGCGGTCCTGCGGGCGGCCCCGCATGATCACCGGATATTCCTCGCCGCGGCTGATGAAGGTCGAGATTTCCGTCTCGCCGAAGACGAGCTCCAGCGTGCGGCCGATATCCTGCACCGACACGCCGAGGTCGGCCGCGCGGGACCGGTCGATCTGCACGCGGATATCGGGCTGGGATTCCTTGTAGTCGGAATCCATGTTGAGGAAGAGGCCGGTCTCCTGCGCCTTCTGGATCACGATGTCTCGCCAATCGCGCAGGGTGCTGTAATCCGGTCCGCCGAGCACGAACTGGATCGGCTGCGCAGTGCCGCGCTGGCCGAGGGAGCCGGGATTGACCGGGAAGGCGCGGGCGCCCGGGAAGTTCGTGATCTTCCGGGAGAGTTCCTGCGTCAGCTCCTGCTGCTTGAACGAGCGCTCGTCCCAGGGCGCGAGGCGGACAATGATGATGCCCTCGTTCACGGGCGAGGGGCGCGCATAGCCGGGCGCGACCTGGCTCGTGATCGACGCGATGATGCCCTTCTCCTGATAGGGCAGGAGCTCGCGCTCCACTTCCTTCACGCGCTCGCGGGTGTAGTCGAGGCTCGCTCCCTCGGGCGCGCTGATGCGCACGATGATCGCGCCGCGATCCTCCGTGGGGGCGAATTCCTGCGGGATCATCTTGAACAGGCCATAGGCCGACAGGGACACGGCGACGCCCATGGCCAGGATGACGAGCGGCGCCTTCAGGGCGCCGGACAGCAGGCGCCGGTAGACGTTGTTCATGCCCGTGAAGAAGGGCTCGGTCATGAGCTGGATGCGCCCATGGGCCGGCACCATCAGCTTGGAGCAGAGCATGGGCGTGAGCGTCCGTGCCACGACGCCCGAGAAGAAGATCGCGGCCGCGAGCGTGATGGCGAATTCGCGGAAGAGCTTGCCGGTGTTGCCGGTCATGAAGGCGAGCGGCACGAACACGGCCATGAGGGTCGCCGTGGTGGCGATCACCGCGAAGCCGATTTCCCGCGCGCCGTCGAAGGAGGCGAGAAGCGGCGGCTGGCCCTCCTCGATGCGGCGGTGGACATTCTCGATCTCGACGATGGCGTCGTCCACCACGATGCCGATGGCGAGCACGACGGCGAGCAGGGTGAGAACGTTCACGGACGCGTTGAAGAAGCTCATCACCATGAAGGCCGCGATGATCGAGACCGGGATCGCCACCATGGCGACGATGGTGGAGCGCCAGTCGCGCAGGAAGAGCAGGATCACCAGGATCACGAGGATAAGGCCCTCGACGAGGGTGTGCAGCACGCCCTCGATGGAGGCGCTGATGAAGCGGCTCTCGTCGTAGGAAATCGCCGTCGTGGTGCCGGGCGGCAGGGAGCTCTTCAGCTCCTCGAGTTCGGCGCGCACGCTGTCCGCCACCGAGAGGGTGTTGGCGGTGGATTGGCGCACGATGCCGAGGCCCATGGCGGTCTTGCCGCTCTCGTAGAACTCGAAGCGCGTATCCTGCGCACCGACCTCGACCCGGGCGACCTCGCCGAGGCGCACCAGATAGCCGTTCTTGTTCGAGACGATGAGCTGCTCGAATTCCTGCGGAGTGGAGAGGCGGGAATCCGTCTTCACGGTGAATTCACGCTGCTCCGACTCGATGCGCCCGCCGGGCAGCTCCACGTTCTGGCGCTTGATGGCGGCTTCGAGATCCTGCGCCGTGAGCCCGCGGGCCGCGAGGGCGGCCCGGTCGATCCAAAGGCGCATCGCATAGCGCCGCTCGCCCGCGATATAGACGTTGGCGACGCCGGGCACGGTGGAGAGGCGGTCCACATAGACCCGCTTCAGGAAGTCGCTCAGCTCCAGGGCATCGTAGGTCGAGGATATGACGCTGATCCACATGATCGCGGACGCATCGTCGTCGACCTTGCGGATGACCGGCTGCTCGGCGCCGTCCGGCAGGCGCCCCACGACGCGGAACACGGCGTCGCGCACGTCCGAGGTCGCGCCTTCGGGGTCGCGGGACACGGCGAACTCGATGGAGACGGAGGAGCGGTCGTTCCGGCTCTGCGAGCGGATCTGGGTAATGCCCTCGATGCCCGCCACCGCCCCTTCGATCACCTCGGTGACGCGGCTTTCGATGACCTCGTTCGACGCGCCGCGATAGATCGTCGAGACCGAGACGATCGGCTTGTCCACGCTCGGATATTCGCGCACCGGCAAGTTCATCAGCGACGCGAGGCCGCCGACGACGAGCAGCATGCTGACCACGATGGCGAAGACGGGGCGACGGATGAAAAGGTCTGAAACCTGCATGGTCCTACGAGGTCCGAAGAGGGCCGGGGCCACTCAAACGTGAATGGGTCGCCCCGAGGTACGGGGCGGCCGGGTCCGATCAGTTCCGCTCGGCGGCTGACGCGCTGCTGATGGCGGTCGGCAGGTTGAGCGAGCTGCGCGACGGCTGTTCACGGTTCGCCGCCGGCGCCTGGTCGGCCGGCTGCTGGGGCGCCGAACCGAGAGGGCGGGCGATCACCTCGAGGCCCGGGCGCACGCGCTGGACGCCGAGGACCACGATGGTCTCGCCGGCCTGCAGGCCCTCCAGGATTTCGGCCTTGCCGTTCTGGCGCTGGCCGAGCTTGATGACCCGACGCTCCACCTTGCCGTCCTTCACCGGATAGACGATCTGGCGCAGGCCCTCGCTGACGATGGCTTCCTCGGGCACGACGACGGCGTCGTCCTTGACGGTGACTTCCAGCGCGACGGCCAGGAACATGCCGGGCTTGAGCGCCTCGTCGGGATTGTCGAACTCGGCCGTCAGCCGCACCGTGCGGGTGGTCTGGTCGATCCTCGTGTCGATGGTCGAGACGGTGCCCTTGAAGACCCGGTCCCTATAAGCGGCCGAGGTGGCGTTCACGGTCTGGCCGGGCTTGAGGCGCCCGAGGAGGTTCTCCGGAACCGCGAAATCCAGCCGGATGCGGGACAGGTCGTCCAGGGACGTGATGCGGGTGCCGGGCGAGATATAGGCCCCGAGCGACACGGCGCGGGTGCCGACGCGGCCCGCGAAGGGGGCGCGGATCGTCAGATCCTCGAGCCGGGCTTCCGCAGCCTTCCGCTGGGCCTGGGCGGAGGCGATGGAGCCTTCCAGGGATTTGGACTGGGCCGTCAGGTCCTCCACCTGGGCCGTGGTGCCGGCGCCGGTGCGGTTGAGCGCCTGAGCACGCTCGAGCTTGATCGCGATCTCGTTGCGGAGCGCCACGGCCCGGTTTGCCTCGGCGACGGCCTGCTCGATCTCGGCCTTGCGCTCGGCCGCATCCAGCTGGACCAGCATGTCGCCGGCCTTGACCTTCTGGCCTTCCTCGAAGCCGATCTCGCTGATCACGCCGGCGATCTTGGCCGTGACCGTGATGGATTCATAGGCACGCACCGTGCCGACCGACTCGCGAGTCTCGACGATCCGGCCGGTTTGCACCGTGCCCACATCGACCGTCGGCGGGCCCGAGGGACCGCGCCTGCCACGCCCGGCCGGCCCCGCCGGCTCTCCGGCTTTCGCGAAATAGCCGCCGATGACCGGCGCCTTCGCGAGGTGGCCGCCCTGATAGGCGTACCAGCCGCCATAACCCGCTGCCCCCAGCACGGCGATGACGGCGAGCTGACGTGACACACGCATGCTCGCTCCTTGAAACTTTTTGTGTCGGAGTTCCTAGCACAAATTAGGCCAGACAAAGCGAACATACCGCAGGCCGCACGAGATTTTGTATTACGATTTCGTAATCTGACGCTCCCCCGAAAGTCTGTTGCCCGCCCAGCCTGCCGCCAGCACAAGCTTGACAATGTTCCTGATACGTTCTAACGTTATAGCATATTTTGGAGTGTTGGAATTGCTTTATGTCTTTCATCCCCTCGCGGACGCAGGAAATCCTGAAAGCCCGCTATGCGCTCGACGCCGCCCGGCTGGAGCTGAGATCCCTTCGCGTCATCCTGGCTTTACGGCGGTTCAACCCGGCGCAAGCCCGCGTTCCGGCAGGGCGGCCCGGTGGCGGCCAATGGACGGATGGGGGCTCGGCCCGCATCGCGCGGATATCAGCCCGTCGTCCGAGAAGTGGCGGAACCCGCGTCATCCGCGGCCAGGCTTACGAAACGACGCCGGCGCAGGAAGTGCGCCTCGATGTTTCGTCGGCCCGAGCCCGCGCGCTGGTGCAGGAAGTGCAGAGACACGATCCGAGCTGGCGCCCGAGGCCGAGCATCTAAGAGGGTGTCGAGGGAGAGATCCTGGCGAACGAATCCGCAGCCTCACAGGCAGCGGCCCGGCTGAGGGAATTGAACAGGCCGGAGCCTGTCCGGGGCCCGATGGAGGAAATCCTTATGCCCAACGGACAGCATGTCGGGATGCAGCACAGGAGCACAGACGAAACGACACGTACGGTGTCTCCTGCGGAATTCAACAACCTGCTCGAGGCTCTGACACCGGGCTCGCAGAGCCTTCAGCCGCCTGTGGGATATAGAGGTCTTTGGTATCGGCGCCCGGACGGAAACATCTTTGGTGTGAGACGAAGCGAGAACCATGGCATCACGATTGATGTCATTCAGAATGAGCATCCCGATATTCGCAATGGATAGAAGTTACATCAGAAATGACGACGGAACCTAGACACTTGCGGTATGGCCACCCTATGAGCGAATGGATCAAGATGGTGGCCAACGAATTGCCGATCGATGCGGTCGGTATGTGGCAGATCGTGCCGGGCGGTCGCCATGGCTTCGGCTTCGAAGGTGAGGCGCTGACCGACTATGTCCGGCGCTGCATCGCCGAGCTGCTGTCGCGCGGCGCGGTGCCGGTCGTGGGTGGCGGCCTGGAGGGCGAGCATGAATGGATCGCCCAGCCGCAATATGGATCGAAGCCGGACGAGATCATCGAGAATGTGGTGCGCGAGTGGCTCGCCAACGGTGCCAAGGACGAGGATCCCGGCGGCCTGTGGTTCGCGCTGCCCCGCATGTGCGAGACGCGCTGGAAGTGATGGTGCGGCCGGTCTTTCGCGGCAGGCCGGGATGATCGTCCGTCCGGGGTGGCGCCGAATTGTCTTGACGGGCCGGGCCCGCTCCCCCATACCTGTCGGCGGGACACCTCTCCCCAACGAGAGGCGCCCATCTGTAAGGATGGAATGACATGACAGATCTGCCCGCCGCGCGCCCTCGCGCGCCTTTCTTTTCGTCCGGCCCGTGCGCGAAGCGCCCCGGATGGTCCCTCCAAAATCTGAACACCGACGCTCTCGGCCGCTCGCATCGCGCCAAGATCGGCAAGGCGCGCCTGAAGCGTGCCATCGATCTGACCCGCGAAGTGCTGGAGGTCCCGGCCGATTACCGCATCGGCATCGTCCCCGCCTCCGACACGGGCGCGGTCGAGATGGCCCTGTGGTCGCTCCTCGGCGCCCGGCCGGTGGACATGCTGGCCTGGGAAAGCTTCGGCGAGGGCTGGGTCACGGATGTGGTCAAGCAGCTCAAGCTGGACGATGCCCGCGTCATCACGGCGCCTTACGGCGAACTTCCCGATCTCGCGACGGTCGACACCCGGACCCGCGACGTGGTCTTCACCTGGAACGGCACCACCTCCGGCGTGCGCGTGCCGAATGCGGACTGGATCGCGGCGGACCGCGAGGGCCTGACCATCTGCGACGCCACCTCGGCGGCCTTCGCCCAGAAGCTCGATTTCGCCAAGCTCGACGTGGTCACCTTCTCCTGGCAGAAGGTGCTCGGCGGCGAGGCGGCACACGGCATGCTGATCCTCTCGCCCCGCGCGGTCGAGCGGCTCGAAACCTATAAGCCCGCCTGGCCGCTGCCGAAGATCTTCCGCATGACCAAGGGCGGCAAGCTCATCGAGGGCATCTTCGAGGGCGAGACCATCAACACCCCGTCCATGCTCTGCGTGGAGGATTATATCGACGCGCTCGAATGGGCGAAGGGCGTCGGCGGCCTGAACGGCCTTGTGGCCAAGGCCGATTCCAACGCGAAGGTGATCCTCGACTGGGTCGCCCGCACGCCCTGGATCGCCAATCTCGCCAAGGTCCCGGCCACAGCCTCTAACACCAGCGTGTGCCTCGTCGTATCCGATCCGGACGTGGTCGGACAAGGCCCCGAGGCCGTGGCGCAGGTCGCCAAGGGCATCGCGGCCGCGCTCGACAAGGAGGGCGTCGCCTTCGACATCGGCGCCTATCGCGATGCACCTCCCGGCCTCCGCATCTGGTGCGGCGCGACCGTGGAAGCCTCCGACCTCCAGGCCCTGACGCCCTGGCTCGACTGGGCCTTCGCGCAGGAAAAGGCAAAGCTCGCGAAAGCGGCTTGATTCATGCGTCATCCCGGATGCGGCAAAGCCGCGATCCGGGATCGCTCTTCCCAGCCAGACTCATTTCAACGATCCCGGCTCGCGCTGCGCTTTTCCCGGGATGACGTGACCGGTGCAATCCCATGACCAAACCCCGCGTACTCATTTCCGATGCCCTCTCGCCCGCCGCCGTGCAGATCTTCAAGGATCGCGGCATCGAGGTGGATTTCCAGCCGGATCTCGGCAAGGACAAGGACAAGCTCGCCGCCGTGATCGGCGAGTATGACGGCCTTGCGATCCGCTCCGCCACCAAGGTCACGGCCAAGATCCTCGAGCAGGCCAAGAACCTGAAGGTGATCGGCCGCGCCGGCATCGGCGTCGACAATGTCGAGATTCCCGCCGCGACCGCGAAGGGCATCATCGTCATGAACACGCCCTTCGGCAATTCGATCACCACGGCCGAGCACGCCATCGCGATGATGTTCGCGCTCGCACGCCAGATCCCGCAGGCCGACGTTTCGACCCAGGCCGGCAAGTGGGAGAAGAACCGCTTCATGGGCGTGGAGCTCACCGGCAAGGTGCTCGGCGTCATCGGCTGCGGCAATATCGGCTCCATCGTGGCGGAGCGCGGCATCGGCCTGCGCATGCGAGTCATCGCCTACGATCCGTTCCTGTCGCCGGAGCGCGCTGTGGAGCTCGGAGTCGAGAAGGTCGAGCTCGACGACCTTCTGCGCCGTGCCGACGTGATCACCCTGCACGTGCCGATGACGGAGAAGACGAAGAACATCCTCTCGGCCGAGAACATCGCCAAGACCAAGAAGGGCGTGCGCATCATCAACTGCGCCCGCGGCGGCCTCGTGGACGAGGTGGCCCTGCGCGCTGCACTCGATTCCGGCCACGTGGCCGGTGCCGCCTTCGATGTGTTCACGCAGGAACCGGCGACCGAGAACCCGCTCTTCGGGCATCCGAACGTGGTCTGCACGCCGCATCTCGGCGCCGCCACCACAGAGGCGCAGGAGAACGTGGCGCTCCAGGTCGCCGAGCAGATGTCCGACTACCTGCTCCAGGGCGCGATCCAGAACGCCGTGAACTTCCCGTCGATCACGGCCGAGGAGGCGCCGCGCCTGAAGCCCTTCGTGGCGCTTGCCGAGAAGCTCGGCTCGTTCCTGGGCCAGCTCACGGAAGCGCCCATCAAGGGCATCCGCATCGAATACGAGGGCGACGTGGCGGAGATGAACACCCGCGCGCTCACCTCGGCGGCGGTCACCGGCGTGCTGCGTCCCTTCCTGCAGGACATCAACATGGTGTCGGCCCCCGTCGTGGCCCGCGAGCGCGGCATCACGGTGGAAGAGGTCAAGCGCGAGAACGCCGTGCGTGATTACGAGAGCTTCGTACGCATCGTGGTCGTCGCGGAGGATACGTCGCGCCATGCGGGCGGCACCGTGTTCCAGGACGGCAAGCCCCGCGTCACGGAGATCCGCGACATCGCCGTGGATGCGGAATTCGCGCCGCACATGATCTATGTGCGCAACGACGACAAGCCCGGCTTCATCGGCCGCTTCGGGACGCTGCTCGGCGAGTCCGGCGTCAACGTGGCGACGTTCGCGCTCGGCCGCGACAAGCCGGGCGGCGATGCCATCTGCTTCGTCTCGGTTGACCAGCCGGTCAGCGACGAGCTCCTGCGCAAGATCGAGGAGATCCCTCAGGTCAAGCGCGCCCGCTCCGTGCGGTTCTGAAGCCACACCGTCATTCCGGGACGGCCTTTGGGGCCGGGCCCGGAACCCAGAACCGCTAACGATGCAGGACAATGCGGAGCGGCTTCCGCAACGCCCTATTCTGAACCACTAGTGTTTATGGGTTCCGGGCTCCGCTGACGCGGCCCCGGAATGACGGAGGAATGTCCCGTAACGGCAGCGTCGTGCCTAGGACTTCCGCTCCGCGAGCCAGATGCCGCCGAGCACGAGGATGAGGCCGAGTGCGTGGTAGAACGCGAAGGGCTCGCCGAGGAGAAGGACCGCCAGCAGGGCGCCAAAGACCGGCACAAGGTTCACGAACAGGCCCGCCCGGGCCGGGCCGATCAGTTCCACGCCGCGGATGAAGAAGAGCTGGGCGAGGAGCGATGGCAGGAAGGCCACATAGGCCAGCACCAGCCAGCCCTTGAGGGTCGGCCACTGAACGGTGCCGCTGGCGATCTCGATTGCCAAAAGGGGCAGGGTGCTCAGGAACGCCACGATGGCGAGCGCCGTGAAGAACACCAGCCCCGGCACGGCGGGGCGATGCCTCAGCCCCAGGGTGTAGCCCGCATAGAACAGGCAGGCGATCAGCATCCAGACGTCACCGATGTTCAGCGCCAGGGTCCGCAGGATCTCGAAATCCGCCTTCACCGAGACGATGATCACGCCGACCACCGTCACGATCATGCCGAGGATCTGAAGGGGCAGGATGGGCGCACGGAAGAACAGGACGGTGCCCAGCAGCACCAGGACCGGGATCGCCCCCTGGAAAATCGTGAGGTTGACGGCGCTTGTGTGATGGGCGGCCGCATAGAACAGGGCGTTGAAGGCCGTGAAGCCGAAGACCCCCATGAGGATAACGAAGAGCCAGCTTCGCCGGATCACGGGCCACTCGGTAACGAGCCTGCGGCCGAAAAGGGGGAACAGGATGCAGACCACCAGCACCCAGCGCAGGCAGGTCAGCACCATGGGCGAGACCTCGCCCACCGCGAGGCGCCCCGCGATGGCGTTGCCGCCCCAGAACAGGGCCGTGATGGCCAGGAGCAGATAGGCCTGCCCGAAGAGCCCCTTCCAGAGGGATTGCAGGAATTTCATGGGGCGCAGTCCCTCCGGGCGCTTGCCGCCATGCACCATTCGGCTAAACCGGCGCGGCAGGGAGGCTTCGTCAAGTCATGGGCTTAAGATTTCTGGTCGTCGAGGGCAATACGCGGGACGCAAGGCAGACCCACCGGGAAACCTATGGACTCATGCCTTCCGAGTCCTATGCGGCCGTGCTGCAGGGCATCGCGCCCGATTCGGTCTGCGACCTGGCCTTCCCGGCGGACGAAGGCGCGAACCTTCCGGATGCCGCAGGCCTCGAATCCTATGACGGCGTCGTTCTGACGGGCTCCCATCTCAACATCTACGACCGCACCCCCGACATCCTGCGCCAGATCGACCTCATGCGGGCGATCTATGCCTCGGGCACGCCGAGCTTCGGGTCCTGCTGGGGCCTCCAGGTGGCGGCCGTCGCGGCCGAGGGGGATGTCCGCCCCAACCCGTCCGGCCGCGAGGTCGGCTTCGCCCGCAGGCTGGTGCCGACCCAGGCAGGCCAGGGGCACCCCATGCTCGCGGGCCGGCCGGCAGCCTATGACGCGCCGGCGATCCACCTCGACATGGTGACGGCCCCGCCGGCCGGATGCACGATCCTGGCCTCCAACGCGGTGTCGTTCGTCCAGGCGGCCGAGATCACCGCCGGGGGCGGCACGTTCTGGGGCGTCCAGTACCACCCGGAATTCAGCTTAGGCGAACTGGCCGTCATCCTCGGGCGGCGCACCGGGATCCTGGTCGGGGAGGGGTTCTGCCGCACGGCAGAGGAGGCGGCCGCCTACGTGGCCGACCTCAAGGCCCTCGAGGCGCAGCCGGACCGGCTCGACCTGGCCTGGCGACACGGCCTGGACCAGGAGGTGCTCGACCCCGAACGCCGCACCCGCGAGATCCGCAACTTCATCACCCACCGGGTCCGCCCCGAGAAAAGCGCCCGCGGCCGGGCGTGAGCGGCCCGAAAAGGGCGGAGGGCCTCATTCCGGCTTGACCTCGCGGCCTCGATCCACCATGAGAGTTTGCAAGGTTTTTCCACCCCAAACCCTGGCCTTGCGCCGGGGTTTTTTCATGCGAGGGTTAAGAGCGATGGCGAACGTGGTTGTCGTGGGCGCCCAGTGGGGCGACGAGGGCAAGGGCAAGATCGTCGACTGGCTGTCCGAGCAGGCCGATGTGGTCGTGCGGTTCCAGGGCGGCCACAATGCCGGCCACACCCTCGTGATCGGCGACAAGGTCTACAAGCTCTCGCTCCTGCCCTCCGGCGTCGTGCGCCCCAACAAGCTCTCGGTCATCGGCAACGGCGTCGTGCTCGACCCTCATGCCCTTGCGGCCGAGGTTGAGCGCCTGGCCGAGCAGGGGGTGGCGATCACCCGCCAGAACCTGCGCATCGCCGAGAACGCGACCCTCATCCTGTCCATCCATCGCGAGCTCGATGCGCTGCGCGAAAGCGGCAGCGCCGGCACCAAGATCGGCACCACCAAGCGGGGTATCGGCCCGGCCTATGAGGACAAGGCGGGCCGCCGCGCCATCCGCCTCATGGATCTCGCCGATCTGAGCACCCTGCCGGAGAAGATCGAGCGCCTGCTCGCCCATCACAACGCCCTGCGGCGCGGCTTCAACCTGCCGGAATTCGAGCCCAAGGCGATCTACGACGAACTCGCTTCCGTCGCCGACAAGGTCCTGCCTTACATGGATGCGGTTTGGCGGCTCCTCGACGAGGAGCGCCGGGCCGGCAAGCGCATCCTGTTCGAAGGCGCGCAGGGCGCGCTTCTCGACGTGGATCACGGCACCTATCCGTTCGTCACCTCGTCCAACACGGTCGCCGGCCAGGCGGCCACGGGCTCCGGCCTCGGCCCGGGCGCGGTCGGTTATGTGCTCGGCATCGCCAAGGCCTACACGACCCGGGTCGGCGAGGGGCCGTTCCCGACCGAGCTCTTCGACGAGACCGGCGAGCTGATCGGCCAGAAGGGCAAGGAATTCGGCGTGGTGACAGGCCGCAAGCGCCGCTGCGGCTGGTTCGACGCGACTCTGGTGCGCCAGACCGTGCGCACGTCGGGCATCGACGGCATCGCGCTCACCAAGCTCGACATCCTCGACGGTTTCGACACGATCAAGATCGGCGTCGGCTATCGCCTCGACGGAGAGACCATCGACTACTTCCCGGCGAGCCAGGGTGCTCAAGCCAGGGTGGAGCCGATCTACGAGGAGATGGAGGGCTGGAGCGGCTCCACGGCCGGCGCGCGCTCCTGGGCTGACCTGCCGGCGCAGGCGATCAAATATGTCCGTCGCGTCGAGGAGCTGATCGGCGCGCCCGTGGCGGTGCTCTCCACCTCGCCCGAGCGCGACGACACAATCCTCATGAAGAACCCCTTTGAGGGTTGACGGCGGGCGCGCTCCGGGTCATTCCGAGGGCAAATGGCAGATTATTACCCCCTGATTGCCCGAGCCGTCGAAGGCTTGTCGGACCAGACGCCCGAGATGCGGCGCGCCGTCTACGAGCGCGCACGCACGGCCCTGGTCGCCCAGTTGCGTTCCTTGGATCCGCCTCTCTCGGACGCGGATATCCAAAAGGAAAGCCGCTCCCTCGACGATGCCATCCTCCGGGTGGAGGCTGATTTCTCCGCCAAGGATTTCGACTTCGATCCCGCGTCTTTGGCCGACGCCCAGAACGAGGGCGGTCCGCACCGTCCCGAGCCTCCAGCGGTGGTGCCGCTCTCGGCGCCCGCCGCCTTCGCCCGTGACGGCGACGAGCCCGCGGAGCCCGAGAGTGCCGCTTCCGACGCGGCGGCACGGCCGCGGGTCGAGACCCGTCCGCATCCCGGCATGCAGGGCGGCAAGCGGGGCAGGACGATCGTCCTCGGCACCGTTCTGGCCCTCGTCATCGCGGCCATTGCGGCCTTCGCGTTCCTGTGGCGGGACAAGCCCGAGGACCTGACGCCTCAAACCCCGGTTGCGGAGGCGCCCCAGTCCCAGCCTGAGGCCGCCAAGAACACCGAGCGCGTCGGTGCGCCCGCGGCGACGCCTGCTCCGGCGCCGGCGCCGGCGCGGCAGGAGATCGGCGTCGCCCAGCGCGCCGTGCTCTATGAAGAGGATCCGGCCAATCCGCAGGCGCCGAAGGCGCAGACGGGCCGCGTCGTCTGGCGCCTGGAGGACATCAATCCCGGCCAGGGCCAGCCCCTTCAGCGGGCCGTGACGGCCAATGTGGATATCCCCGATGCCGGGCTCACCATGAAGATGGTGCTGCGCCGCAACCTCGACGCGACGCTTCCGGCCTCGCACACGGTAGAGATTTCCTTCACGACCCGCGCGGGCGACAGCGGCCGGGTGATCCGTGACGTGGGCCTGCTCCAGTTCAAGGACGAGGAGGCGGCGCGCGGAACTCCGGTGGCCGGCCTGCCGGTACCGGTGCGGGAGAACCTCTTCCTGATCGGCCTCTCGAACCTGTCGGGCGATGTCGAGCGCAACACCGAGCTCTTCGTGCGGCGCAACTGGATCGACCTGCCGGTCCGGATGGCGTCCGGACAGCGGGCCATCCTCAGCTTCGAGAAGGGCGCCTCCGGGGCCCAGGTGCTCAACAGCGCCTTCAGCCAGTGGCAATAAAAAAGCCGCGGTGATGCCGCGGCTCCTTTACGTCATGCCGGGAGAGCGTCAGTGCGCCTCCTCGGTGGGCGCCTCGATCCTGGCCAGGTTCTTCTTCACGGCTTCCTGAACCTTCTCGAAGGCGCGCACCTCGATCTGGCGCACACGCTCCCGAGAGACGCCGAACTCGGTCGACAGCTCTTCCAGGGTGATCGGGTCGTCGGACAGGCGCCGGGCCTCGAAGATGCGACGCTCGCGGGGATTGAGCACCGAGAGCGCGCTGCGCAGGGCCGAGAGCCGGTTCTGGCCCTCTTCTTCCTTCACAAGCAGCTGCTCCTGGCTCTCGCTGTTGTCCACGAGCCAGTCCTGCCACTCGCCTTCGCCTTCCTCGCGCAAGGGAGCGTTGAGGGAGGCATCGCCGCCGAGGCGGCGGTTCATATCCACCACGTCCTGCTCGTTGACGCCGAGCTGGGTGGCGATCTGCTTCACCTGGTCGGGATGCAGGTCACCCTCGTCCAGGGCCGAGATGCGGCCCTTGGCCTTGCGCAGGTTGAAGAACAGCTTCTTCTGGTTCGCCGTGGTGCCCATCTTCACGAGGGACCAGGAACGCAGGATGTATTCTTGAATCGCGGCTTTGATCCACCACATGGCATATGTGGCGAGGCGGAAGCCTTTCTCGGGCTCGAAGCGCTTGACGGCCTGCATCAGGCCGACATTGCCTTCGGACACGACTTCGCTGATCGGCAGGCCGTAGCCGCGGTATCCCATGGCGATCTTCGCCACGAGACGCAGGTGGGATGTTACGAGCTTGTGAGCGGCTTCGCGGTCGCCATGCTCGCGCCAGCGCTTGGCGAGCATGTATTCCTCATGCGGCTCGAGCATGGGGAATCGGCGGATCTCGTCGAGATAGCGCGAAAGGCCCCCTTCATTGGCAAGCACTGGAAGCGCTGCAGCCATATCGATCTCCTTCTTTGGTCCCCTTTTTAAGACGAGGCAGACCTGAAGCGGCCCCCATGGTTAGCCGGCCGCCTATCGCTATATAGACGGTCGAACCTTGTCAGAACAGAGGCAGTAGGGTTTCAGGAGGTGACAACGCGCGGCCGGCGCAAGGGTGCCACCCTGGCGTATTTTTGCGACGCATTGACGCTTGTCCGGCGCGTCCTGGCCTAGGCTTTTCTAGTGCCGCAGAGCCTCCAGGAGCGTCGCCATCTCGGCCGGGAGCGGGCTTTCGAAGCGCAGGAATTCGCCCGTGACGGGATGCTCGAAGCCGAGCACGGCCGCGTGTAAAGCCTGGCGTCCGAGGGCCTCCAGCGCCGCTTTCTGAGGCTCTGACAGGCGGTTAGCCTTGGTCTTGAACCCGGAGCCGTAAAGCTGGTCGCCCAGGAGCGGATGGCCGAGATGGGCCATGTGCACCCGGATCTGATGGGTGCGCCCGGTCTCCAGGTAGCAGCGCAGGAGGCACGCAACCGGGGCCCCGGCCGGCAGGGTCTCCAGCACCTCGTAATGGGTGATGGCGTAGCGCCCGCGCTCCTCCGGCACGACGACGATCTTCTCGCGATTGTGAACACCGCGCGCCAGCGGCGCCTCCACGGTGCCGTGCGGGCGGGCCGGCAGACCCCAGGCGAGGGCGAGGTAAGCCCGCTCCAGGGGACCTGTGCGGCCGTGATCGGCGAATTGCGCCGCAAGTCCCTGGTGGGCCCGGTCGTTCTTGGCGACCACGAGCAGGCCCGACGTGTCCTTGTCGAGGCGGTGGACGATGCCGGGCCGCCGGACGCCGCCGATGCCCGACAGGCTCTCGCCGCAATGGGCGATGAGCGCATTGACGAGGGTGCCCGATTCATGGCCGGCCGCCGGATGGACCACGAGCCCGGCCGGCTTGTCGATGACGATGAGGTCGTCATCCTCATAGACGACCGTCAGCGCAATGCTCTCACCCTGCGGCTCCGCCGGAGCCGGAGGCGGGACGTCGAGGCCGATCCGCACTCCGCCGGCGATCCGGTGGTTGGGGTCGAGGACGGGCTTTCCGTCCACCTCGACCCGGCCCTCGCGGATGAGCGCCTGCAGGCGGCTGCGCGACAGATCGCCGGCGAGCTGCGCCAGCACCCGGTCGAGCCGCTCGGCCGGCGCTCCGTCCTCCCGGACCCATTCCATTCGCGTTTCGCCGCTCACCGCATCCTCATCCATGTCCTAATCGATCCTCCTCTTCGCTTTTTTGCACGAAGGGGCTTGAAGGGTTTCACGGAGCTGGTTATACGAGCGGCCTTCGCCTTGCTAGCTCCCTTCGTCTAGCGGTCTAGGACGTCGCCCTCTCACGGCGAAAACAGGGGTTCGAGTCCCCTAGGGAGCGCCAAAGGTTCGATAAGGCCTTTGATTGCCTTAACCTCCTCAGTTATCAAGCATTCTCGGCTCAACCTGTCACACAAAGGTGTCACACATGAGCGGGGAACTCATGCCGAAAGACGCGTACCTTTACCGGCGGGGAAAGGGCGGCAACTATTATCTCAACATGCGGGTTCCAACCGACATTGTCGCGGCCTATGGCGGCGATAAGGTCTTTGTAAGCCTTGGCACGCGCAATCGGGATGAAGCCCGGCGGCAGCGAAATCTGCGGCTTGCCGAACTAGAGGCGCATTTCGATGAGTTGCGCCGGACGGGAAAGGCCAAGCTGAGCCTTCAAGACAAATTGTCCAGACAAGCCTTCTCACGCGTCTCTCAGACCGAGCTTGAGCGGATGGCAGTCGGATATTTCAAGGACGTATTTGAGCCAATTGCTGTTGATCGGCCAACTGAAGAGATCGATAGAGGCGAGCTTATTGATGAGTGGACCGACGCCCTCTCCCGTCTACAGGATCGGGATAAAGAGCAGTGGGCGGAAAGCGTCCAAGGGGCAGCCGATCATATCTTGATGCAGGCTGGGTGGCCGAAGAAGTTCGAGAAAGCGGGTGTCATTCAGCGGGTGCTGCCAACCGTGGATGTCGATAGGACGAGCGATCAATATCGTGAGTTCACTCGGTTGGTGAGGCGGGCCGCCATTGAGGGGAGCCGTCTGGCCCTGTGCGAACTGAACGGACAGCCCTTCATCCCTCAGGACCCCTTATTTGCTCCTGGTTCTCGACCAACCGCGCAGGATCAGCACGGCCCACGCCTCTCAGAGGCACTGGCGTCTTGGCGTAGTGGCTCAGGGGCGCGGGGTAGTAAGCGCCCGCGCGAATTAACCGCAAAGGAAGCTGAGACTGCGGTCCGGCAATTCATCGAGCTTCATGGCGATCTCCATATCGGAGAAATGACGAAGCGACGGGTGAAGGAATACAGTGACGCCCTGGTTCGTATCCCAGCGCGTCTGCCCACAAAACTTGCAAAGTTGACGGTGCCGGAACTGCTCAAACAAGACCTGAGCGTCTACCCGCCCCGTACTGCGGGCACCATCAATAAGTCGTTTCAGTTGCTCTCAGCCATCATCGAGGCAGCAAAAAAGGAAAGCGATCTCGAAGAGGCAGCCGGTTGGCCCAACTACTTCCCAAGCGTCAAGATCGCATCTGACAGCACCGCCGAAGAGGGCCGTCTTCCGTTTAGTTCCGACGAACTGCGCATGATCTTTGTCAATGGGCCTGTGCATGGATCGGGCAAGCGGTTCCGAGGTGGCCAAGGCGAAGCGCAATTTTGGCTGCCCCTCCTAGCCTTGTTCACGGGAGCGCGTCTCGCCGAGTTAGCTCAACTCCGCGTTTGCGACATCCATGTCGATAGATCAGGTCTAGCTTATCTCGATATTGCCACGTCCGGTGGGCGCACCGTGAAAACCAGGACCAGCATCAGGAAGCTGCCTATCCATTCGGAGCTTCGTCGCCTTGGCTTTTTGGAATACATCGAGGGTGTTCGAGTGGCCAGCAGCAACGAAAACCGCGATCTCTGGCCAGAGGTGCAATCTGCAAAGGGAAGAGCGCGATCGGCTGCCTTCTCACAGTGGTTTAATGGTTATCTCAGGAGCAAGGCTGTTGGCATTCAGGACCCTAGAAAGGTGTTCCATTCGTTCCGGCATCTGTTCAAAGATATGTGCCGGGATGCAGGGCTGTCAGAGGATGTTCATGACGCTCTGACAGGGCATGGTGCTGGGTCGAGTGTCGGACGAAGATATGGGGCGGGTCACTCTGTTGCTCGTCTTGCCACAGAACTGAACAAGGTCGTGGCTCCTGTTGACCTATCGCATCTCCCAAGGGAGCCCAGGGGATAGGTAATTAGGTACCGCCTCGCTTAAGGCTGAACTCACAGAAACAAACTTGAGGGTTCCAGGGTTATCCTGGGGCAAGGGCTGTCGCGGCCTGCGGAGGCCTTATTGCTAAGTTTGCGTCTTCTCAGTAACGAGTGTTGGAGCTAACATGGCCGTGCCACCGAGGGGGAGTTCTCAAATGCCTGAAAGTGCAGTTGTCTCAGCAGCCAAGCGGATGGGCAAGCAGATCAGTTCGGATGACGATAGCCGCGCTCTCCGCAAATCTGTCTGGCGGGAATTAACGGTCCTACGAGACGCTGTGGTAAACACTCAGAATGGTAAGTGGGAAACTGTGAAGCATCGCGCGAAAGGAAAAAGCGTCGTGCGTGTTACAGTGAGCAAGCCTCTTGTAGTGAAATAGTAACGACCTCCCGATCTCGCTAGTAAGTAGTGTAATCAGATTATGGTAAGCCTCTATTCCGATCGAGATCGGGAGCGCGTCGCGCCATTAAGCGAGCAATCTTCTACCGAAAGCTATCGTAGTCCTTGGCGTAAGGACTACGCTCGGTTGGTTCACTCTGCGAGCTTTCGTCGGCTTCAGGGAAAGACACAGGTTTTCCCCGGGAACGAGAGCGACTTTTTTCGGAATAGGCTTAGCCACTCTCTAGAGGTGGCGCAGATTGCAAAGTCAATTGCGATCAAGCTGAACGCTACGGAACCGCTTTTTGCCACCCACAAGCTTGAGCCCGAAATCGTAGAGTTTGCAGGGCTGGCTCACGATCTTGGGCACCCGCCATTCGGCCATAATGGCGAGGAGGCGCTTGATGAGTGCATGCAAGGCCATGGCGGCTTCGAAGGCAACGCGCAAACTCTCAGGATTATATCGAGGTTAGAGAAGAAAGAGACCATTGCGCTAACGAATGGCGAGCGTGTCCCTTTTGATGAGAATGGCCGCGATCTCAGATGTGGATTAAACTTAACATTTAGATCGCTTGCATCTGTACTCAAATATGATGACCCTATACCTGAGAGGAAAGGCGATCGCCCGAAAAAGGACGGGGCGATGAAAGGTTATTATCGTGAAGACATCGATCTTGTCCGGCGGGTAAAAGCCGCCGTCCTTGGAGATGAAAAGTATCAGGGCAATTTCAAAACCATCGAATGTTCTATTATGGACATCGCGGATGATATTGCATACTCGACATACGATCTAGAGGACGTCTTCAAGAGTGGGTTTTTAACCCCCCTCGATCTCTTTGTTCTCGATCCGATAATATACGAGAACGCCGTCGAGACGATAAACAGCCGCCTGGAAAAGTACTACGGCACAGCGAGCGGCGTGAGTAAGATGACAACCGCTGACGTGCGCGAAATCTTGCTTTACATCTTCTACGATGTGTTTGAATTTGGTGACGATCAGAAGGCTCTACTGAAGAACCGTAAAATTGAAGCCGAAGCTAAGAAGATGTTCTTCGCGGCAGAGGCGCAAGAATTGTCTCGAAAGCTCGCGCACAACGGATATTATAGAACTGACTTCACATCTGATCTTGTTAGTGCGTTCCTAGACGGCATTGAAGTTGTAGCACATCCAGACTATCCGCAGTTGCATCAAGCTCGGCTGGAAGTTTCTACGTTTATCATGGTCGAGGTTCTGAAGAACATCACATATCAAGCAATCATTCGTGCTCCTGCGCTACAGGTTGTTGAATATAGAGGGCGTGACATTGTATCGCGCATCTTCAATGCTCTGATTGGCGATAGAGAGGGTAGGTTGTTGCCTGACGACTACCGGGCGATCTATCGCGGTTGCACTGAAGTGGAGCGGTATAGGACGGTTTGCGACTTCATCGCGGGAATGACTGACAGATACGCGATTGAATTTTATAGCCGCCTGTTTGGGGCGCAGGGCTTAACCGTTCACAAGCCTTTGTAGCACTTTGGGCTCCGCGATCGGGGTTCAGTATTGCGCAGCGTAACGCTAGGCGGCGAAGGCCGGTTGTGAGAGGCCAATCCGCCGCTGGATAGCCGCCACGTCAATGCGGTCCGGGATAGAGGGACGGGAAGTAGGGTTCGGCCCAGAGGTCTCCTGTACGGGTTCGGTAGGGGCCTCGGTCAATCCAGCCAACAGACGGTCAAAGTCGCTCCTGCTCCTAAGTATATGCCCTCCGCTGGAGCAGGGCGTATGTCAATGACGCACATGCCCGATACAAAAATAGCGGGTCCGTCAAACGGACCCGCTGCCCATGTAATCTAATGGTTATTCGTCGTTTTCTTTTTCGTCATCGATATCAAAGTCCAAGTCGTCTGAAAGGCCCAATGCCTTCCTCGCCCTTGCGAGGGCAACACTAAGCCCATCGGTGCGCACAGCATCGATTGCGCGTTTCGAGTTGACATTCGTCCACCCGTTGACGGGCTTACATCGTTGGAACCCCCAGACTTCCCCACTCCAGAAGGCTACCCATCCCAGCGCTAGAAGCTCCGTGATGTAGTCCTCCATGAACCGACCATCTAGGCGTTGGCGAGTGGCGAGGCGCTTGATGGACTTTTCAGAAGCGCGTGCGCGGTTAAGCGGCTTGCCCATCTCCAACCCTTTCAAGTGGAGATTGTAGGCGGTAAGAAGTGCGGCGTCGGCTGCGGAAATGAGCATGTCTCGATCCTTTCGTGGTTGGCAGGGGCCAAGTTAGGTTTGGCGATCAGCTTGGCCCCACCCGCGATCTCTACCTAAATATGAAGGGTACGTCCACCTAGATTTGGGGGGTATGCCCCAGAAAATGCCTTAAAATTTCGCTTGCGTGGCAACTCTAAACGTTCATATTGTGTTGCCACGGAAGGCGCTGGGGAGCGCTCCGGGCTAGGGGATCACGATGAAACAGGCCGTCGCTTACATCCGGGTCAGCACCGCGAAGCAGGGCAAGAGCGGCCTGGGCATGGATGCGCAGCGTGAGGCCATCGAGCGCTTCACAGCCGCCGAAGGCATCGAGGTCGCCGCGATCTTCACCGAAGTTGAGACTGGCAAGGGCTCCGATGCCCTGGATCGCCGTCCGGAGCTTGCCAAGGCCCTCGCTACGGCCCGGAAACTTAAGGCCCCCGTCATCGTGGCGAAGTTGGACCGCCTGTCCCGTGACGTGCATTTCATCTCTGGCCTGATGGCGCAGCGGGTGCCGTTCCTGGTGGCGGAGCTTGGGGCCGATACGGACCCTTTCGTGCTCCACCTCTATGCGGCCCTTGCCGAGAAAGAGCGGGCGTTGATTGCCTCCCGGACCAAGGCCGCCCTCCAGGCGAAGAAAGCGGCCGGGACAAAGCTCGGCAACAGGAAGAACCTAGGCGAGGCCCAGAAGCTCGGAGCGGCCGCCAATGCACAGGCAGCCGATGCCTTCGCCGCGAATGTTCTCCCCATCGTGCGCAGCATTGAGGCCGCCGGGGTCACGTCTCTCCGGAGGATCGCCGATGCTCTCAATGCGCGGGGAGTGCAGACGCCGCGTGGTGGTCAGTGGCATGCGAAATCAGTCGGACGGCTAATGGAGCGGGCTGCATGAGCCCCTTACTGTCCCGTTTGGTCCAGTACTGTGGGGTGAATTATGGGGCTGTTTAGTTGGCTTAGGTCGCTGGAGGGTAAGTCCAGATTTGATGAGATAGCAGACTGGCACTTGAACAACGTCGCCAATCTCGTTGGTCATTTCAGCGACGGAACGACGGATACCCAAGACAATATCGCGAATGCCCTCTGGGACGCATCGCGAGAGATAGTGCAGGCCATGGCTTGGCACTCCACCTTCCTCGATCTCCTGGAGACCGGGACACGCGAGCACCTTACGACAGCCGCGCGGCTGGCAAATATCGGCTCCTACGGCAACAAACCTCCTAGCCAGCACCTCGTGGGCAACGTGTCCGCATCCTACTCCGTGCTTGCGGTTCTGCTACTGCATCGGCTCGGCATGCTCAAAGCAAAGTATAAGGCAGAGCCCATCGTCGAGATGGGGGCGCATCTCTACTCTGTGGTTCACTTGGCACGTTGCTAACCAGACTGCCGCGAGGCGTCCCTATGTGGCCGGAGAAGCTGGAGGCTCCGGTTCAGATCGGGGAACAAACAACCCGATGATGCCCGCAATAGGAGCCGCGATCAGGTAGAGGAGGGCAGCCTTTCGGGCCCCTGAAACCAGACGGCTGAAGACGGGGAAGCCGATTTCATCCTGCCAGGACCAGACCATAAGCCCGCCTAAGATCGCAGCGGCGACGGCGGCCAAGAGCCCTAGCCTGGGGTGACGGATGCTGATGGCCGCGATCAGGACCAGGGAGACCCATGCGAAGGGGTCCCGAAACATGCCTACGGCGCTCCCAGAAAGGGTTGCCAGCACGTAAGTCACGGGGCTCCGCAGATCAGGGGGAGGGACCGGCAAGGCTCCCGCATACGGCAGGGCCGAGGCGATGGCCACCACGAAGGCCAGGAACAGGCAGATAGTCCGGTGCATGGATTGGCCCCCCTTTGGCCGGATCGAGCCTTAGCCATGGGAGGCGGACCAGGGAAGCGGACCAACCGGACCAAGCGGACCGGACCACGGGGCGAAGCGGACCACGCCGCTGGAATTGTCGAGGGAAATGGCCTGATTTCCTGGGATTTCGAGCGGACCGGACCAAGGCCGGGAAGCGGACCACGCAACGGACCATAGGCCCCGCCTATGAGGCTTAGGGCTCCACAGCGTCAAGCATATCGCCTGTGCCGTTGAAGAGGTCTGCAACCTCGTTCATCCAGTCGATGGCGGCTTTCGCCAGGGGGTTCGTGGGCTCGGATTGGCTGTGGCGTGTGAAGCGGTCGAAGGCTCCGAGGGTCCGATACAGTTCCCGTAGGCTTTCGTTGTGGTGACGGCGCTCCCGGAGGACGGCCACCATGGTTTTCCGGTCCCCGACCTTCTCCGCTTGGTCATAGAGGGCCGCGAGCTTCGCCATCTGGAGGGCGTGAGTGGTGCGCAGATCGGTGACAAGCTGCTCCGCCGTGGCTTCCTTGACGGCCGCTAGGGCTTCATCACGGGCGCGGGCAAAAAGCTCCGAGACATAGCCCTCGGTGATGGTCAGGGCCTCGGCGATCTCGGAGCGGGTGAACCCCTGCTCCCGCATCCAGAGGGCTCTACGCATCTTCTCATGCACATTGAGGGGCGCAGATAGGGCCGCCGGGCGCTCCCGATGGCGCACACGAGGGACCTGGGTGTCCATGTGGTTGTCGCGGTGCCGGATCAGGGCGGTTTTCGACACGCCGAACCCTTCGGCCACGGTGCGCAGGGCCACGCCGGAGCGCAACGCCGCATCGAGGGCGGGCCGTTCGGGGTGCGAGCAACAGGAACACCGGGAGGACATGGGATCAGGCCGCCAGTTTTCCGGTCGGGCAGAGGCACATGAAGCCGATGCGCTGTTGATCCGGCCGGAGGTCGTCATGGTCACAGACGATGCCGCGTAGATCGATGCCCTGGGCGTAGGCCGCGTCTCCGATCCGGCGGACGAGCTTGTGCGCCAGGGCAGGGGAGCCGGTGAAGGTGGCGGACATGAGCACGGCCGCAAGGGCGCGGTCAGGGATGGTTTCGAGGATGACGGCCGCGCCGCATTGCTCCAGGGCTTCCGCCACGGGGGCGAGGTCGGATCGGACTGCCTGGGCGCGGGCAAGATGGTCGGGGGGGCTCATGTCAGTTCACCGGACATAAGAGGGCGAGGCGCTGTTGACCCGGCTCCAGGCCGGTGCAGGCGATGAGGTGCGTCGAAGGCATGGCACAGTCTCGAAAGGGTGCCCCCGGCTCCGCCGTCAAATCGGACCGGGGGCGACAGATGCGGCGGAGGATCGGGGACGCCGCATCCGGTGGGGATCAGAGGTGGGACCGGAAGAAACCGCCGCCGGGGACCTGGGCCGTGCGTTCGATGAGGCCGCGCCGGACCGCCTCGTCTATCAACTGCTCCGCCCGCTGGGTCGTGGTGCCGGTGGCCTTGGCGAGGTCGGAGGCGAAAGCCTGGACGCGCTCGCCACCCATGATCTCACTCTTGCGGTGGATGGCTCCCGCGATCTCAAGCAAGGCGAGGTCCGCGATGCCCTGGGCCTGGGCCGCCTGCTGGATGGACTTGGGAAGCCGGGCGAGGCGGTCATGGGCTTCGGCCTGCTGGGCGGTCTCGCTCCGGGAAACCGTGTCGTAGAAGCTCATGGTGGTGGTGCCGCCGGGCGTGGTCCAGGCCGGGGCCTTGTCCGGGGCGCGGAAGTTGAGACCAAGGCCCCGCTCCGAAGCCGGGCCGCCGAAGATGCCCTTGGCTTCCTTCGCGCGTCTCCGGGCAACCTGGGCGCGTTCCGTGTCTCCGGCTGCTTGTGGGGTCTTTCTGGGGTCGCCGTAGGGGATCATGGTTTCGTTCCTCTTCCTGATGTAATTGTTGCACCCGGTTTCAAAATTCCGAGAGCATCTCTAACAATGTCCTGGATCACGGCGGACCGCGTGCAAGCATGTCCCCGCCATCCTGCCAGTTTTCTGGCATCAATTTCTTTGTCGAGAGCCTGCACGAAGGCGTATTGAACCCGCATCGAGATAGTCTGTGATTGTCGCATGTGCATTCGTCGTTCTCCAAAAGTTAATAGTGCTTCGCACAACTCTAAACATGTGTCCAGACAAGTAAATTTAGCATCGTACACTGTCGTAGTTAGCCTCATACACTGTCTTTGTCTCACATTGTTACATATCAAATACTTAGGGATAGCGGAGGTGCTGAAATAATTTTCGAGGTCCAGGCGAGCGAAGGCGATCCCCGGCCTGGAGCGAGGTCGGAGAGGCGCAAAACGGAGGGCTTGGTAGTGAGGGCGGATCAGGTAGAGCGCCATACGTGCCGCTGGGCCGCTCGAACTCAGAGCGCGGCCCGCGAACATCTAACGGCGACTTAACTTTGCTGGTCAGGGCGTTGGCTTCAGCGACAGCAGCGATTTTCAGATTTTATGTAATCGTTAAGCAAAGTACAGTGTCTTTGTCATCAACGAAGAGCCAATCCAATGCTAAATGGAAAAAGCCCGCCGAATGTGCTAGGGTTCGGCGGGCTCTACATTGAGTTTTGTCAAGGTAGACTTGCCATAATCGGGCAAGTGGGTCACTATCCGCCTTGCTAGGGTGAAGTGTCAAGGTGAAAGCTAGTGAACAACATTGTTGAATTTGCTCGTCCGCGTCTGGATGCCTCCAAGGACCTGCCGAACCAGGACCTGTCTAGCCCGGTCCACCAGTTAACCGTGATGCGCCGCCTATCACGTGAGTGGCGGGCCATCTTGTCCGACCGTGAATACGCGGTCTTGTCGTACATCATCGATCATACGGTTTGCTGGGGCCGCCAGACCTACCGGTTCACCTACCGTTCGCTGTCCGAGGGCACCTCTGTTTCACCGGCCGGGCTCAACAAGACGAAAAAGCAACTCACCGAGGTACTCCGGGCTTTGGAGCGGCTGGGAGTAATCACTATCGCGCCGAACAAGCGGGACGGCCTCACCATCACTCCGAACCTGAGGTGGAAACCAAGCTTTGCCGTACCTAAGCGTCTACAAGGGGGAGCGGAAAACCAACCCTCCGAGGGAGTGAAATCCAACCCCCAGAGGGAGGGATTTCCCTCCCCCCTCTTAGAGGAACACTTTAGGGGAACAGATAGAAGAACAGTAGCTCCGGCATCCGCCGTCGCTGGGTCGGATAATCCGCTCAAACTTTCCGAACAACCGAAGGCCACCTATCGGGTCAGGTCGCGCCCAACCGGAAACCTTCTCGCCAAGCCCGAGCCGGAACCTACCGCTCAACCGTCCGGCCAAGATCGCCCACGGACCGGGATCGCCGATCATGGCGAATTTTCGTTCGGAGACGCCCAGCGGGTGGCAAAGGGTCCCCTGGCCCCGGCGAACCCGCAAACGGCCGCCAGCGCCCGCGAGACGGCGTCGAGGACCCTGAAAAATCCCGGAGCCCTCCAGCGCACCTGGACCGCCGCCTGGGGCTGCGCCTTCGACGAGGTCCCCGGTGCCGTCTGCCCGGCCTGGACCAAGACCGAGATGGGCATGGTCAAATCGGCCCTGGCCGCCAGATGGACCCAGGACGCCGCGAGCCTGCACGGCTTCCTCGAATGGATCGTCACCGACTGGTCCAACATCGTCGGCACCCATTTCGCCTGGATGAAGCGCGACCCGGCCCCGTCCCTGCCGTCGATCCGCTTCGTGATGACGTTCAAGGATCGGTTCTTCCAAGCCTGGAACCGGCGCACCGTGGACAAGGCCATCGACGGGCTTTCCGGCGAGGAACGTCGCCGCCGCGAACTGATGATGCGCCAGGGCAAGACCCTGGAAGAGGCTAACCTGCTGATCGCCGAGGAGCGGGCTCAGGTCCGGCTGCGCGACGAGATCGAGGCGGGCAAGAAGCGGGCCGCGTCCATGCTCCAGGAGGCCCGGCTGACCAAGGACAGCACCGAGCGGATGCTGCGCCAGCCCCACGCGCGGCGTAACGTCGTGCCGCTCATGCCGAGCCCGGTCACCCCGGCCTGGGAACTCACCGAGCAGGAATACACCGATACCGCCGCCCTGCTAGGCGACCTCATGAAGACGATGGAGACAAACAATCAAGCCCAATTTCAAGGAGCGTGACAGCCGTCACACAAATCTGCTACACAACGATGCTGTCAGGCTTGGCTAAATGTCTGATATTTGAGGAAAACAGGAAATTGGCAACCGCTCCCCTAGGGAGCGCCAAGGACTTTTGCAGGATCGGCCTCGCGGCATGCGGGGCCTTTTTTGTTTCTGCGTGCTCCTGCGCGAAACTGTAATCCTCTCCCGATGCATCCTCTCCTTGGAACCTCTGCGGCGGCTGCCGGTTCACCGAGCGCCAGCAAAGACGCGTCGAAGTCCGTTTTGCGCGTCGCCTTCATGGAGATTCTCATGCGCAAGGTCCTGATACTCGCAGCCGGTTTCGCTCTGATCGGTACATCGGCCATGAGCCAGTCCACCTCGCGCGACCGCGACGACTATTCGCGCGGGCACTGGTACGACGGCGGCTACGACCGGTGGGACAGGGACCGGGGCAAGGACGACATGCGCCGGTCGATGCGCGACGATGATGAGGACAACCGCTCGGGCCGCAATGCCCGGTTCTTCGTCCGCAACGGCGATGCGCAGATGCGGATCGTGTGCGGCGACCGCGAATCCACGCAATCCTGCATCGACTCGGCCCTGCGCCTCTTCGATCGCGTACAGTCGCAGCCGCGGTCGACGGGCTCCTCTGGACCATCCACGCCTCCTGCCACGCCGTCGCCCCAGTAGCGCGACGAAAAACCGGAATGACAGTGCTGAAGCCGCGGTGTGAGCCGCGGCTTCAGGCGTGAAAGAGGTCCGTCCGGCTGCTTAGAGCATCGTGCGGACCCAGAGGGCCGCGTCAGCGAAAAGTGGACCCGGTTATTCGCTGACGCGGCCATTCGGGTCGCGTCAACCATGCCCTTACCCAATGAGAAAGCATCGGATGGGTCCCAAAAGTGCAAATCCACTTTTGGGTCCGATGCTTTAGCGGCGGCGGCCCGTTCCGCTCTCGGTCGAGGAAGCGCTCTGCGGATGGCTGCCGCCCTGTTGCGCAAAGGCACGCTCGCAGCGGTCGATATGATGCTCGGCCCGCTGCTGCATTTCCTGGACGGTGTGGCAGGGATTAATCACGTCCTGCCGGCAGAATGCGCACATCATGAGATAGCTTCCTTGCTGAGATGGATCGGGAGGCCAACGTGAGGGGAGGGGCCCGGTTCCGGCTTTTCGGCCGCGCCGGGCGGCCATGTGCAACGGAGCGTAACGGGCGTTGCGCCTCGTCCTCTATGCTTCCACGGGCGGCGCGAGGCCGAGATCGTTCAGCTTGACCAGGACGTCCGCCAGCGAGCGTTTGAGCTTCAGGCTGATCACCGAGACGGGCATGCCTTCCTTGGCGAGGGACACGAGGGTGCAGGTATCTTCGAGGGTCCAGCTGCGTCCGTGTACGTTCATGACGTCTCCTCCGTTTCGGTGGAACGGTCAGGTTTGGGCCAAACTGTGGCGAGAGGATGAACGCCGGCTGAAGAGCTAGACTTCGTCGAGGGCCCGGGCGAGGTCTGCGAGCAGGTCGTCCCGGTGCTCCAGCCCCACGGAGAGGCGCACGAGCCCGTCCGTGATGCCCATCTCGCCGCGCAGCTCCGGCGAGAAGCGCTGATGGGTCGTGGTGGCCGGGTGGGTCACGAGGCTCTTGGCGTCGCCCAGATTGTTGGAGATGCGGATCAGCTTCAGGGCGTTCATGAAGCGGAAAGCCCCGGCCTTGCCGTTCTGCACGTCGAGGGCGATCATGGTGGAACCGCCGGTCATCTGCCGGGCGATCAGCGCGGCCTGGGGGTGATCCGGCCGGCCCGGATAGGTCAGGCGCCGGACCTTCGGGTGGTCGTGAAGGGTATCGGCGAGAAAGCCCGCCGTCGCGGTCTGGCGCTCCACGCGCAGGGACAGGGTCTCAAGCCCCTTCAGCAGGACCCAGGCATTGAACGGCGAGATCGATGGGCCGGTCATCCGCAGGAATTGCTGCACCTTCGTCTCGATGAAGTCCCGCGAGCCGAGGATGACGCCGCCGAGACATCGGCCCTGCCCGTCGATATGCTTGGTGGCCGAATAGACGACGCAATCGGCCCCGAGCGCCAGGGGCTTCTGGAAGAGCGGCGTCGCGAAGACATTGTCCACGGTCAGCGTTGCGCCCGCCTGGTGCGCGATGGCCGCGACCCCGGCGATGTCGATGATCTCCAGGCTCGGATTGGACGGGGTTTCGAGCAGGAAGGCCTTGGTCTCGGGCCGGACGGCCCGGCGCCAGGCGTCGAGATCCGGTCCGTCCACGAGGGTGCTGCCGACCCCGAAGCGGGGGAAGAGATCCTCGACGATCCACCGGCAGGAGCCGAACAGGGCTCGGGCCGCCACCACGTGATCACCGGCCTGGACCTGCCCCATCATGGCGACCGTCACGGCCGCCATGCCGGTCGCGGTGGCCTGGGCGGCCTCGGCGCCTTCGAGCGCGGCCATCCGCTCCTCGAACATGGTGGTGGTCGGGTTGGTATAGCGCGTGTAGCTGTAGCCCTGCTCCTCGTTGAGGAAGCGCCGCTCCGCCGTCTCGGCATTCTCATAGATGAAGCCCTGGGTCAGGAAGAGGGCTTCCGAGGTTTCCCCATAGGGCGTGCGGGTCTGGCCCTCGTGCACGAGGCGGGTGTCGAGGTGGTAGGGCGTGACAGGTGAATGGGTCATGGGACGATCGGTGTTGTTCTCTAAAAAGAACAATCGTCCCCTTTGAAGGATTTGTCCAGGGTCCAGAGGCGGGCGGGACAATTCGCCCGCGCCGCCTCGGATCGATCCGGAGCGGGACCGTCAGTTATTGCCGATGGCAACGCCCTCGCGCCGGCTGTCCGCCCCGCCGACAAGGCCCGTCGGCGTGACCACGATGGCGTGGATGCCGGAATTCTGGTCGATCAGCTTGACCTCGTGGCCCTTGGCCTCGAGCCCAGCCTTCCAGCCCTCCGCCTCGGTTCCGGCCTCGAGCTCCGTCGGGCCGTTGCGGCTGCCGAGATTGGGGAGGTCGGCCGCGACCTGGGGATCGAGCTTCCAGTCGAGGAGAGCGACCAGGGTCTTGGCGACGTAATTGATGATCAGGCTCCCGCCAGGCGAGCCGACGACCGCGTAGAGCTTGTCGCCCTGGTCGAGCACGATGGTCGGCGCCATGGAGCTGCGGGGCCGCTTGCCCGCCTCTACCCGGTTGGCGACGGGTTTGCCGTCCTCCTCCGGCGCGAAGGAGAAGTCGGTCAGCTCGTTGTTGAGCAGGAAGCCGCTCTTCGTCATCAGGCGCGCGCCGAAACCGTCCTCGATGGTCGTGGTCATGGACACCGCCCGGCCGTCCCGGTCGACGATGGACATGTGGCTCGTGCCGAACTCGATGCCCTCGGAGGGAGCGAACAGGAAGGTCTTCTGGAACGGCGGGTCGCCCGGCTTGGCCTTGCCCATGGATTTGTCGGGATCGATCAGGGCGGCGCGGCTCTTGAGGTATCCGGGGTCGATGAGCCCCTTCACGGGCACGTTCACGAAAGCAGGGTCGGCCACGTAGAGCGCCCGGTCTGCGAAGGCGAGGCGCCCGGCTTCGGCAATCCAGTGCGCCGCCTCGGGCCCCGGCTTCAGGGCGGCCATGTCCCGTGTTTCGAGGATGCCGAGGATCTGCTGGACCGCGATTCCGCCCGAGCTCGGCGGTGCCATCCCGCAGACCTTGTAGACCCGGTAGGGACCGCACACGGCCTCCCGCTCCACGACCTTGTAGTTCTTCAGGTCGTCGAGGGTCATGTCGCCCGGATTGGTCGGATGTCCGGTCACGGTCGCGACGATGTCCTCGGCAATCTCGCCCGTATAGAAGGCGTCCGCGCCCTTTTCGGCGATGGCCCGCAGGGTCCGGGCGAGGGCCGGGTTCTTCAAAACTGTGCCGACCGCCTTCGGTGTCCCATCCGCCTCGAAGAAATAGGCGCGGGCGACCGGGTTCGCGGCCAGATACTTCTCCTGGGAGAGGAGGCCGTTGAGGCGCGGGGAGATGGAAAAACCGTCCTCGGCCAGCCGGATCGCGGGCTCGATGACCTGTCGCCATGGCAGCTTGCCCCAGCGGCGATGCGCCTCCTCCAGGAGCCGCACGGTCCCCGGCACGCCCACCGAGCGCCCGCCGACGACGGCCTCGTAGAATTTCATCGGCTTGCCGTCGGCGCCGAGGAACCGCTCAGGCTTGGCTGCTGCCGGAGCGGTCTCGCGCCCGTCGAGGGTGGTTACGGTCTTGCCGTCCCAGAACACCATGAAGGCGCCGCCGCCGATCCCGGAGCTCTGCGGCTCGACGAGGTTGAGGACGAGCTGAACCGCCACCGCCGCATCGACGGCGCTGCCGCCGGCTGCCAGGATCTCCCGCCCGGCCTGCGCCGCGAGGGGATTGGCGGCTGCGACCATGTCCTTCGTGGCCGCGCCGGCCCCTTTGGCGATCCGGCCGGTCGGAGCCTCGGGGGAGGGCGCGACCGGCTGCGCGAGAGACGCGGATGTCAGGGACACGGAAGCCAGCGACAGGAGGCCGAAGCCGGCGAGGTTCAACCAGCGCGATGCCCGAATTGCCATGGGGCCTACTCCCTCGGATGTGTTTTCCTCCGGCCGGGACCGGAATAGTCTGAAGCTTAACAAGGAAACGCGGGCCACTGCCACACCGATTTCTCCCATCCGGGCGCCCCTGCCCGGGCGCAACAAGGACACATTCCGGCCCAGGTATGCCGGCACAGTGCCGGCCGGTAAGTGTTGCGATTCGCGTCGAGCAACCGTCGAGGAGGATCCGCATGAGTGCTTACAATCTTTTTCGGAGTACAGGCCCCGAGGGGCTCTCCTGCGCCGTTCCGGAAGAGCGCTCCGTGCCGCGATTCGTGACGGCACCGGGCTGGGAATTCGCCGGAAAGGTCGACAGCCAGCGCCCGAGGCCGCTCGGTTTTGACGAGAAGGCGGCCGCGACCGGCGTCCGCTTCAACGGCTTCTATCTCTTCGCTGCCTTCTCGAAGGGAGCGCGGGGGATGCACCAGGCCTCCTGACGGGGCGGCCGGCCTTTCGAAAAACACGGCCGGCCGGCAAGAACGACTCTTGATCTCTCGGAAGGGGTGGAGTCTCTTAGCCGGTATCCCGCGCCAAGGCGCCTTCCTCACTGCCTCCCATTGTGACCTCTCCCCTTTCCCTCATCTGGACGATCACGGCTGCAACCACGCTGCTGCAGACCGGAAACGGACTGCTCCAGGCTCTCATGCCCCTGCGCATGGAGGCGGCGGGCCTGTCGATCTCGTCGATCGGCATCGTCGCGGCGGCCTACGGCCTCGGCTTCTCGTCCGGCTGCTTTTTGGCTCCGGCCTTCATCCGTCACGTGGGCTATATCCGGGCCTTCTCGAGCCTCGCGGCCATCGCGGCCGTGGTCATCCTGGCAATGACCCAGGCCGACACCACGCTCGCCTGGGCGCTTCTCCGCGGGCTGACGGGCATCACCTTCGCGTGCGTGTTCACGGCCACGGACAGCTGGACCAGCGCCCGCGCGACCTCGAGCCATCGCGGGCGCATCCTGGCCTTCTACATGATCTGCACCAAGATCGCGCTGATGCTGTCGCCGCTGGGCATCGCGCTGGGGGATATCCGGTCTGACGGGCTCTTCATGGCGGCGAGCGCCTTGGTTTCCCTGTCGCTTCTTCCGATCGCGGCGACGACGACCCAGGAGCCGTCCGCGCCGCGCAGCGTCCGTATCCGCGTGAGAAGCCTGTTCGTCGCGGCACCCTCCGCAGTGGTCGGCGCCTTCATCGTCGGTCTCGTCAACGGCCCCGTCATCGCCATCACGCCGGTCTTCGGCGTGAGTATCGGCCTGAACCAGGGCGAGGCGGCGGCTCTTCTCTTTGCGCTCCAGGCCGGAAGCCTCCTGCTGCAATGGCCCCTCGGCTGGCTGTCGGACCGCTATGACCGCCGTTATGTGATCGCAGGGCTTGCGGCCGGCACGAGCGTGGTGTCCATCGTCATCCTGCTCGCCAGCATGAGCGCGGCAGGCCCCGTGATCCTCTGGGCCTTTGCGGCCTGGGGCGGCTTTGCCCTGTGCATCTATTCGGTCTGCGTCGCCCATGCGTGCGACATCGTCGAGCCCGAGCATATCGTCTCGACCATCGGCACGCTCCTGTTCTCCTGGGCGGTCGGCGTGACCGTCGGGCCGCTTTTCGGCGCGATGGCAATGACGTCCCTCGGGCCTGGCGGCCTGTTCATCTATTCAGCTGCCGTGTGCTCCATCCTGGCGATCTTCGTCGTGGTCCGCATCCGTCAGCAGAAGCGCGAACGCCCGAGGGGCGGCTTCGTCGACGTGTCCCCGACGAGTTCCCCCACGGCCGTCCTTGCGCCGCGCGAGGACCTGGCTGCGGCAGAGGCCGAGGAGCGCGCCGCTGACGAAGACGCGCCCGAGCAGGGGCCCGCGGATCAGAGGTCCAGATCGGACGCCGCCACGGTGGTCGACACGTCCTCGTAGCGGCTGAGGCGCTTGTCGATCATCTCGTCGATCTTGCCGTAGACCTCGGCCACCGAGAGCTGGCGGGTCTTGCGGCCCGACTTGGCGGAGAACAGGGATTTGTTGGCCTTGGCAGCCGCGGGGAAGACGCGGGTCGCGCTCTGCTTCGGCTTGTCGTCGAGAAGGGCGATGAACTTGCTGGCGCTGTCCACGCCGAAGAAATGCGCCATGTAGAATTCCGACTGCTTGATCTTGCGTCCCAGCCGGCCCTCGATCTTGGCCCTGTCCCGCTTCATCATCTCGGCTGCCATCAGGGCCGAGACGTAAGGGTTGCGGCGGAGGCCCAGGATGTGCTCGCGCATGGGACCTTCCGGCACCGACAGCTGGCCGCCGTTCGACTGGATCGCCTTGGCCTCGACGTCGAAGCCGTACTTCGTGCCGAAGGACCGGATGGCCTCGAACCAGGTGCTCGAGATGAACTGGAACAGGCCTTCGGCCGAGGAGGTGGCAGCCCGGTTCTCCGGCAGGAAGCTCGATTCCTTGTCGGCCAGGGCCATCATGTAGACCGGGTCGACCCCGGTCTCCTCGGAGGCCCGCAGGATCGTATCCACGATCCACCGCGGCACGCGCATGGTGTCGAACGTGACGTGTTCCTGCTCCCGTGCGGCGGTCCGGTCCTTCTCGTCCTGGGGCCGGACGTCCGGAGCGGTCGTCAGTGGCATCGACGTGATGATGTCGGCGCGGGCCTCCCGGGTATCGGCGGCCCGGACCGGAACGATGTCTTCGAGCGGGTCGGGTCGTGCAGGAGGCAGCATGGCGATGCGGATCGTGCCCGTAACCTCGGCATCCGGCAGGTCGACCGGGGCCGGAGGCGGGAGCACGATCTGCGGCTCGGGCGCCGACAGGGTGTCCTTGCCGGCCGCCACGGCCGGCGCAATGGCCGCCGAGGCCGTCGCGACGGTCAGGCAGGCTCCGAGCCCAAGACTCGACGTCAGGCGGAGAAGCGAGCGCAGCAGGCCCGGACCATTGCCCGGCCGCTCCTGGCCACGTGGGTTGAGCCAGAAAACCGGCTCGTCGTGATTGCAAAGGCTGAATGGCTGGCAAGCGTCGCGAGACGCTGTCAGATCGACAGTCATGCTGGGAAGCCCCCGAAGAAATGCCGCGTCGCCGCAAGGCGGTGTGCGGTCCTTATTTGCTTAGAACACGCGCTTCGTGGCCTCCCGATATGTCAAGAATAGGTCAGCTTAGCCTTGTCGGTTCCATTTTATTTCCACCTGCGGCGGCAGGTCGCCCTTTGAACAAAGAGGAAGTCCGTAATGCTTTAGTAGATCAGAGCCTTCTCTAGGCGCGGCCAATCTTTTTCTTGCGGAATTCCAAAGCGAAGGAGAGTTGAATCCCAGGAAAAGGCGCGGACCCAGATTCCGGCCCGGGCAAGTTGCTCGAACCGGAGCGCCGTCGCCTCGTGCCGCGCAAGGCGAAACAGGCTGGTGCCGCCCTCCACCCAAAAGCCTGCTTTGGCAAGGAGCGTATCGAGGCGTCCGGCCGCATCCCGGAGGAGCGCGCCTTGTGCCGCAAGCCACGCTTCATCCGCGAGTGCCTGGGCGCCGACCGCCAGGGCCGGGCCGGAGACCGCCCAGGGGCCGAGGCCTTGCCGCAGCTCCCGGGCCAAGGCAGGCCATGCCACCGCGAAGCCGAGGCGGAGGCCCGCGAGGCCATAGGCCTTGCCGACCGACCGCAAGACGATGGCATTGGGCAGGTCGAGGCTGGCAATCGAGATGCGGGTTTCCAGATCCGCAAAGGCCTCGTCCGCCACGAGCCAGCCGTCCCGGGCCCGGAGGCTGGCGGCGGTCTCGGCCATCCGCTCCGCCGGGACAATGCGCCCGTCTGGGTTGTTGGGATTGACCACCACAATGACGTCCGCCCGCGCAGCCAAGGCCGCCTCCGGATCCGGGACGGAGACGACCTTGTGTCCTTGGCGGGCCCATTGGTGGGCGTGCTCCTCAAAGGTCGGCCCGACGATCGCGACCCGGCCCTTGGCCCGCAGGCGTGGCAGGAGGGCGATCAGCGCCTGGGATCCTGCCGCCGCCACGAGCCGGTCAGGGTCCGCGACCCCATAGGCCCGTGCGGCGATCCGCTCGACAATCCGCACCTCCCCGGGCGAGGGCAGGCGCCGGAAGATTTCCCCATCGAGGGGGCCGGCCGGATAGGAGGTCGGGTTGATCCCTGTCGAGAGGTCGAGCCAGGGCTCTGGCGCTTCCGGAAAGCGCGCTTTTGCGTCATGAAGGTCGCCGCCATGCTCCATGGCCGTCTCGCCGGATCCCATCTTCGTCATGCTCTCTGGACTCCCCGTCCTTCTGACGGCCCTCACGGCCGATGCCTGCTTCGGCTATCCGGCCTGGCTCTTCGCGCGCATCAGGCATCCGGTCACCTGGATCGGCCGGATGATCGCCGCCCTGGAGCAGCGCCTCAACGATCCGGCCCGTTCCGCATCCGTCCGGCGCAGTCGCGGGGTCGCGACATTGGCCGCAACCGTCGGGGCCGTGGCCCTTGTCGCGGCCGGAATAGAGGCCGCTTTCCGCATCGCTCTCGGCGGATGGGCCTTCCTTCCGGTCGGCCTTCTCGCAGGCAGCCTGATCGCCCAGCGCAGCCTGCACGACCATGTCGCCCGCGTGGCCGAAGGGCTCGACCGGAGCCTTGCCGAGGGCCGGGCCGCGGTCGCCCATATCGTCGGGCGGGATCCGCAATCCCTCGACGAGCCGGCCGTGGCACGGGCGGCCATCGAGAGCCTGGCCGAGAACTTCTCGGACGGGGTGGTCGCTCCCGCCTTCTACACGGCGCTGGCCGGGCTTGCGGGCGGCGCCGCCTACAAGGCCGTCAACACGGCGGACAGCATGGTCGGTCACCGGACGCCGCGCCACGAGGCCTATGGCTGGGCGGCGGCGCGGCTCGATGATGGGATCAACCTTCCGGCCTCGCGGCTCTCCGCCGGCCTCCTGGTCCTGGCGGCCGCCATCGTTCCCGGATGCAGCGCGACCGGAGCCGCCCGGGCGGTGCTCCGGGATGCGCGCCGCCATCGCTCCCCCAATGCGGGTTGGCCGGAGGCGGCCATGGCGGGTGCCCTGTCGCTGCGCCTCGCAGGACCCCGGACCTATGGCGGCGTGACCGTCCCCGACCATTGGATGGGAGACGGCACGCCTGCCGCGACGCCCGGCGACATCCGCCGGGCGCTGAGTGTCTACCGGATCGCCTGCCTGCTGCAGGCAGGCCTGTGGGCCCTCCTGCTGACGATCCTGGCCGTGTGACCGGTCCCTACCAGGTGGCGCGGAGGCCCGCATAGAAGGAGCGCCCGGCCGTGCCGTAATTGTAGATGTCCTGGTAGCGGGCATCGGTCAGGTTCTCGGCCCGCACATACATGCTGAACGTCTCGTCGATCTTGTAATCCGCATAGACGTCGAGGCGCGCATAGGGCGCGAGTTCTTCCCTCTCACCTGTCGTGGAGAAGCGCCGGCCGACGAAGACGACGGATGGTTCGATGGACAGCCCCGCCATCGGCGTGATGATGAGCCCGAGCCGGCCTTCGTCCTGCGGACGTCGTGCGAGCCTCAGATGGGTCGCAAGGTCGAAAGCGTCCGTATGGGTGTAGACTGCCTTGATCCGCAGGAGCGAAGGAACAATGTCGGCCTCAGCCGAGAGCTCGACGCCCGAGGTGCGTGCCCGCGCCACGTTCAGGTAGCAGCCGTAGAGGTTGCCGGGCGGGCAGTCGCCGGGACTGAACGAGAAGTCGATCAGGTCGCGGAAGCGATTGGCGAAGAAGGTGGCCGACAGGATGAGCCTGTCGTCGAGCAGGCGTTGGTCGATGCCGATATCCGCCCCGATGGAGCGCTCCGGCTCCAGGCCGGGCGTGCCGTAGAGCGGATCGTAAAGCTGGAACAGGCTCGGCGCCTTGGCGCCGGTGCCGATGCTGGCCCGCAGGGTCGTGCGCGAGTTCGGCACCTCATAGGCCGCGGTCGCGCGCCAGGTCCCGAAGCTGCCTTCTTTCTCGACGGCGTCGAGCCGGCCGCCGAAGGACAGGTGCAGGTTCTCGAACAGGCTGATCTGATGCAGCGCGTAGATCGAGCGCGTATCGCGGGAGGCATCGTTGGTCTCGCGCCAGGGGCTCGTGAAAGGCAGCACGTCCCGTGCGGAGGTCAGGAAGCGCTCACGCTCGAATTTCGCCCCGAAGGTGAGGAGGCCGAAGGTGCCGAGCTTCAGGTCGCCCTGGTATTCGGCGGAGATGCGGTCGCCCTCATAGCCGGAATTGGACCAGTTCGTGACGAGGGGCGAGCCGAAATAGCTGACATCGCGATAATGCCGATTGGTGCGGCTGCCCGAGATCAGGAAGGAGTTGCGCAGGATGCCGTCGAACGCATTGACGGTGAGGCGCGTATGGCCCTCGAAGAGGCGCTGCTGCGATTGGGAGGGTGTGTCGGGCGCTGCCCCGAAGGCAGCATCGTACTGGGCTCCGTTGTAGCTCGTGTAGCCGCCGAATTCGAGCTCCGCATCCGGCGACAGGGCGATGCCGACCCGGCCCGAGGCGCCCAGGCGCTCGGCCGAATCCGCCTCGAGGGGCCAGGCATACAGGCGCTCGATCCGTCCGATGCGGTAGCCGTAGCGCGAGAAGCCCGCACTGTCGAAGCCCGTGGCTGAGAAGGCGTAGTTCACCGGGCCCGAGGAGCCCGAGACCGCCGCGCGGCCCGCCTTGGTGCCGTAGGAGCCACCCTCCAGGCTGAGACTGGCCCGCGGTGACCTGCCCTTGCGCGTGATGATGTTGATGACGCCGCCCAGCGCGTCCGATCCGTAGAGGGCCGATTGCGGGCCGCGCAGCACCTCGATGCGCTCGATATCGACCGCCTCGAGATTGGCGAAGTCGAACTCGCCTGCGCCCGCCGACGGATCGTTGACGCGGATGCCGTCGATCAGAACGAGAGTATGGCGCGCCTCTGCGCCGCGGATCCGCACCGAGGTGGTCCCGCCGGGTCCGCCGGCTTCGTTGACCGACAAGCCAGGCACGCGCCGCAGCACGTCCGTGATGCTCTTCGGGGATTCCTTGGCGATCTCTTCTCCGGAGATTACCGAAATGGCGCTGCCGGCCCGGCTGATTGCCTGTGGCGACCGCGTCGCCGTGACGACGATGTCGGGAACGAGGGTCGGCGCTGCGGATTGAGCCAGCACTCCGCCCGGAACGAGGGCGAAAACGGAAACGGACGCCGCCAGCAGGCAGCGTGAAGACATGGGCATGGAGACCTCCTGCCCGCCCCACCGGCGGACAATCGAGTTGACGCTCGGACGCAGGCCGGTCTCCTGGCTTGCGGGTCATCGCGAACGGTCCGCCTTCCCAAATCATCTCGAGCTTGTCGGGCCCGCAGATTCAGTGGCATGTAGGACCGCCGCTCACCGCTTACAGTTGCGGGGGCAGCCACGGCATTGGAAATTCCGCACCGTGTTCCCGTTTCACCTCGATGTCTCGAGGACCAACGTCCGGTTCCTCTCTTAGTCGGTCGCTCCCCATGCCGCAACTCTGCCCCAGGCGGATTTCCAGAGGGATCTGGCTGGCCGCCGCGATCTGGATTGCGACGGCACCGGAGGCCGTCGCGCAGGTGCCCGAGAGGGTCGTGTCCCTGAACCTGTGTGCCGATCAGCTGCTTTTGGCTTTGGCGGATCGCAGTCAGATCGCATCCTTGAGCCCGCTCGTGCGTGATCCCGAGATCTCGCTGTTCGCGCAGGCGGCGTCGCGTCTGCCCACCAATGACGGCAAGGGCGAGAGCATCCTGTTCAGCGGCGCCGACCTGGTGCTCACCGGTAACTTCGGCCAGCAGGCACGCACCGCCCTGCTTACCCGGCAGGGGCTGGACGTTCTGAGCCTCGCGCCTTGGAGCAGCTTCGCGGAGGGGCGCGAGCAGATCAGGATGGTGGCCGCCCGCCTCGGACATCCGGAGCGGGGCGAGGCCCTGATCAAGGACATGGACGCAGCGCTGGCGCGGACAAAGGACATCGTGCCGAACGGGCGCAGCATCCTCGTCTATTACCGGCGCGGATGGGTGCCTGCCTCCGATTCGCTCGTCGGCGAGCTTCTGCGGCACATGGGCTTCACCCTGCATCAGGAGGCGCTGGGCCTCGACAGGGGCGGCGTCGCGCGGCTGGAAACCCTTGTCGAGACGCCGCCGGATTACCTGTTGATGGACGAGGATGCGAGCCGGACCGTCGACAACGGGTCGGCGCTCCTCAGTCATCCTGCCTTGGCACAGGTGGTGCCGCCATCCCGGCGCCTCGTGATCCCGGGACGCCTGACCATCTGCGGCGGTCCCTCGACCCCGATCCTGATCGATGCCCTGGCGGCCGAAATCCGCGCCAAGGTCCGCTGATCAGACACCCTCCTGCGCGATGGCCAGGATCCGCCCGGTGTCGAGATGGTCTTCCAGGTGACTGGCGAGCGCATCCAGGATGCGCTCCATCTCGGCCTCGTAGTGCAGGGGGCTGTCGCCGGCGTGCGGATGAAGCGACTTCAGGAAGGCGCGCCGGAAGCCGTCCGCCGAGAAGAGACCGTGCAGGTAGGTGCCGAGGACGAGGCCTTCCGCCGAGGCGGCGCCCTCCGGCTCGCCTTTCACCGAAAAGGGCGCATGCGCGGCGTCTGGACCCGTCGTGCGGCCGAGGTGGATCTCGTAGGCCGAGAGAGCCTCTCCGCTCTGTGCGTGGCGAGCAAGGACCGGACGCACGGCCTTGTCGCCCGTCAGAACGGTGTCGACATCGAGAAGCCCCAACCCCGCGATAGTGCCGGGCGGGCCTTCCAGTCCGTCCGGATCCGCGATGGTGCGCCCCAGCATCTGGTAGCCGCCGCACAGGCCGAGCACCTTGCGGCCGCGCCGGAGATGGGCCGCAAGATCGATGTCCCAGCCTTGAGTGCGAAGGAACGCGAGATCGGCAATTGTGGCCTTGGAGCCCGGCAGGATGACGAGATCCGCATCCGCCGGAAGCGGCACCCCGGGCGGCACCATGGTCAGATCCACATCAGGTTCGAGCTTCAGGGGATCGAGATCGTCGAAATTCGCGATCCGCGGCAGGATCGGCACGGCGATCCTTAAAAGCGCATTGGTCTTACGCTCAGTTGTGATGTCGAGCGCATCCTCGGCCGGAAGCTTGTGGGCCTCGGCGAACCAGGGTGCGATCCCTAAGGAGTGCCAGCCGGTCATTCCCGCGATGGTCGCAAGTCCCTCGTCGAAAAGCCCGGGGTCGCCGCGGAACTTGTTGATGAGAAAGCCGCGCACGAGCCTGCGGTCATCCGCGTCGAGCACCGCATGGGTCCCGACGAGGCTCGCGATGACGCCGCCGCGATCGATGTCTCCGGCGAGGACAACCGGAACCTGCGCGGCGGATGCAAAACCCATATTGGCGATGTCGCCCTTGCGCAGGTTGGTCTCCGCAGGGCTTCCTGCGCCCTCGACGACGATCAGGTCGGCCTCGCGGCTCAGATGCGCGAAGCTTTCGAGGACCCAGGGCAGGAGGCTCTGCCGTTCCCCGAAGGCGCCGGATTCGAGAAGGCCGAAGCGCCGCCCCTGGACGACGATCTGCGAGCGGCGGTCGGTCTCGGGCTTCAGGAGCACGGGATTCATGTGCACGCTCGCCGGAACCTGTGCGGCGCGGGCCTGGAGCGCCTGGGCGCGGCCGATCTCGCCGCCCTCCACGGCGGCCGCGTTGTTCGACATGTTCTGCGGCTTGAAGGGCAGCACGCGAAGGCCGCGTCGGGCGAAGAGCCGGCACAGGCCGGCGACCAGCAGGGACTTGCCCACATTCGAGCCGGTGCCCTGGATCATCACGGCAGGAGTGCGCGGGTTCGTACGCGGGCTCATGCGAGGGTCAGGTCGAGGGAAGGGGCGGGCTTCAGGAGGAGCGGGCACCCCGCCGCCACGAGGATCACCGCGTCGCAGGTCTCGGCCATGCGCTGGTTCAGCCGTCCCTGCGCGTCGCGGAATCTGCGCCCCAGCGGCGTCTCCGGCACGATTCCCTGCCCTACCTCGTTCGACACCAGAACGACCGGGCCGCCCGCATCGCGGACTGCGCCGGCGAGGCGCTCAGTCTCGTCCTCGACATCCCGCCCGGCGAGAAGGACGTTCGACAGCCAGAGGGTGAGGCAATCCACGAGCACGACCCGGCCGGGGCCCGTGCCTTCCCGGATCGCCTGCGCAAGCTCAAGAGGGGCCTCGCAGGTCCGCCAGCCATCGCGGCGCTCGTCCCGATGCCGGCGGATGCGCTCGCGCATCTCGTCGTCGAAGGGCTGGGCCGTGGCGACGAAGAGGCGCTCTCCCGCGGTCTTCTCGGCGATGGCCTGGGCCGTACGGCTCTTGCCCGAGCGGGCGCCGCCCAGAACCAGGGCCCGGCGGTGGATCGTCATGGGATCATCCAGGTTCGAAGGAGGGGGGTCAGCCGGCCAGACGATCGAGCGGGAAGGTCATATGGGCGCAAAGTCCCTCGTGCCGCCATTCCCGCTCGAGAGTGCCGCCGAGCTGGCCGGCGATGCTCCGCTGGGTGAGTTGATGCCCGAAGCCCTGGAAATCGGGTGGCGTCTCGATGGGTGGTCCACCCGTCTCGGTCCAGTCCAGGCGGACCTGACCGCCCTCCAGAGTCCAATGGATGACGAGGTGACCCTCATGGACCGAGAGACAGCCATGCTTGGCGGCGTTGGTGGCAAGCTCATGGAAAACGAGGGCGAGGGCCGTCGTCGTCTGGGAGCCGACCCGGATCGGCGGTCCGTCGATGCGGATATGGTCCTTATGGGTTTCGAAGTATGGGGCGAGGACGGCCTCGATCAGGTAGCCGAGAAGGAGTTCGCCCCCGCTGTGAAGGGAGCCGACCGTAGGAGGCTGTACCAGCTCGTGAGCCCGGGACAGGGCGCTGAGCCGGCCCCGCAGGGCGGTCGCCATCTCCTTGGGATCCTTGGCCGTGCGGGCCGTGAGCGAGACCATGCCGTTGGCGATGGCGAAGAGGTTCTTGACCCGGTGGTTCAGCTCCCGCGTCAGGAGTTGCTGCGCCTCTTCCAGGACATGCTGATGGGTATTGTCGCTGAGGACGCCGGACAGGCGCACGGCTTTCCGGCCACTGCCTTCCCCTTCGAAGAAGGCCTTGCCGCGGGAGCGGATCCAGCGCAGGGCCCCGTCCGCGAGGGTGACCCGGTAGAACACCTCGTAATGGCCATCCGCATCGGGGGCGGTCGCCTCCGCGATGCGCTTGCGCATGATTTCCCGGTCGTCCGGGTGGATCTGCCCGTAGATCTCCTCCAGGGGGATCCCGTTTCTCCGTTCCGGCGGGATGAGCATCAGCGCGCAGGTGGTGGTGTCGCAGGTGGTCACCCCCGTCGCCAGATCGATGCTCCAGGTGCCGAGATTGGCGGCTTCCAGGGCGAGGCGGTGCTGCTCCTCCAGCTGGGCGAGGGCGCCTTCGGCCCGCTTCTGGGCGTCGATATTGGTACAGGTGCCGAACCAGCGGGTGATCCGTCCCTCCGGATCCCGATGGGCAAGTCCGCGGCTGAGCACCCAGCAATAGGTCCCATCCGCTCGCCTGAGACGGTACTGGGCCTCGTAGGACTCGCCGGCCGCGAGGGCCTCACGCCACCTCATGTCCACATGGGAGCGGTCGTCCGCGTGGATGGCGCTCCTCCAGCCCTGCCCGCGGCACTCTTCTGCCGTCATGCCCGTGAGGGTGTACCAGCGGCGGTTGAAGTAGTCATGATATCCGTCCGGGCGGGTAAACCAGACGAGTTGTGGCAAGCGCTCCGCCAGAAGTACGAGCTGGTCGTCGCTATCCGTCGTTGCCACCAAGACCCCCATATGTTCGTGCCCTCTGGGCAGCGTCCAAAGTATGGCCATTGTTGTAGGCCTTTTTGAACCTGGCAACACGTTTCAAACCGGTCCTGTCGCTTATATACCACACTGGGCGGCCGGAGCCGAGATATTGTTAAGCTGCCTTCGCCCCCTGGCGGTTCGCGCCGGCAGCCCTTAGATGCAGGACTGCCATCGACCGACACAGATTCCCATCCCAAGGCTGGCTTCGCTTTTCATGAATGAGATGAGACCTCTTCCGGCTCCCCCTCCGGAGATAGCATCGGCCGAGGCCCTGCACCCCAAGGAACGGCGCTCGCGCCGGTTCGCCTGGATCGGGATGGCCGGGAGCCTGCTGCTGTTCGGGGCCTCCCTCGTGGTTCTCTGGCACATCGTTTCGGGTATCGACGTCAATGAGCTCAAGGCCGCGTTCACGGCCGCCAGCCTGCGCCAGATCGGCTTGGCCATCCTGTTCACGACCGTCAGCTACAGCTTGCTGACCTGCTACGATGCCATCGCGCTGCGGCAGCTCCGGCTGCAGATCCCTTACCGCACCACGGCCCTGGCGTCGTTCACGAGCTATGCGGTCAGCTTTACCCTAGGGTTCCCCCTGCTGACGGCCGGTACGGTCCGGTACTGGATTTATTCCTCGCGCGGGATCAGCGCCGGGCGCGTCGCGAGCCTCACGGTCATCGCCGGCGTGACCTTCTGGCTCGGAATGGCCCTCGTCCTGGCCTCGAGCATGATCCGGCGGGCCGACGAGGTGGCGAGCCTCATCTATACCAATATCTGGATCAACCAGCTTGTCGGGCTCGTCGCGGCCGTCCTGGTCGTGGCCTATCTCGTCTGGGTCTCGCTCAAGCGACGGGCCGTGAAGATCCAGGGCTGGCGCCTTGACCTGCCGGGCTTCCGTCTCACGGTCGCCCAGATGCTGATCGGGGCTGTGGACGTCTGCGCCGGGGCCGCGGTCCTGTTCGTGCTGCTGCCGGGCGGGCACAATATCGGCTTCGAGACCTTCGTGGCCATCTACATCTTCGCCGTCATGCTGGGCGTCGCCAGCCATGCGCCCGGTGGGCTGGGCGTATTCGAAGCCACGATCCTGCTGGCCCTGTCGAGCTATCCGCGCGAGCCGATCCTGGGCGCGCTCCTGCTGTACCGGCTGTGCTACTATCTCGTGCCCTTCGTGGTCGCCCTGGCGCTGCTCGGAGCCTACGAGATCCGCAACCGGATCCAGTCCATGCGCGACAAGTTCAAGCCCGAGGACGACGAGGAGCCTGTTCCGGACGTATGAGCCGCGAGTGACTTTCCAGGCCCCATCCTCTAGAAGACGGGCATCGTCCTGCCGAGCTGACCATGAGCGAACCTGACGAGACCCGGAAGCCCTCCGGCCTTGGCGGCCTGGGCCCGGAGCGGAGCGCCGCCCTGGGCGGCGCCCTCGTGGTGGGAGCGACGATACTCGTCGCAACGGCCGTGCGAGGCCATGCGGATATCTGGCTTCTCGCCATTGCGGTCGTCACGGCGATCTTCGCAACCCTGGTGCTCGGCCGTCCACGCGCCATGAGGGACGGCGAGCGCCTGAAGGCGAAAGAGGCCCGCCATTCCAATCTTGCGGAAGCAGTCCTGGCCCATATCCCCGATCCGGTGATCCTCGTCGACCAGCGCTCCCTGGTCGTCGAAGCGAACAAGGCCGCCCGGGCGATGCTGCCGGGCCTCAAGACGAGCCACCCGCTCTCCTTCGCGCTGCGCAGCCCCGATATCCTGGACGGCATCGAGGGGGCGCTGAGCGGTGAGGGGCCCCTGAAGGTCGAATATTCCGAGCGCGTCCCGACGGAGCGGACCTTCGAGGTCCATATCGGTCTCCTGCGCGGCAACCCGGCGGATCTCGGCGGCCGCTCGGGGGTCGTGCTCTTCTTCCGCGATCTGACCTCCACCCGGCGCCTTGAGGCCATGCGGGCGGACTTCGTGGCCAATGCCAGCCACGAGCTGCGCACGCCCCTCGCATCCCTGCTCGGCTTCGTCGAGACTCTCCAGGGCCCGGCCCGCAACGATGCGGCCGCGCGGGAACGCTTCCTCGAGATCATGCGGGAGCAGGCCCAGCGCATGAAGCGGCTGATCGACAACCTTCTGTCCCTGTCGCGCATCGAGATGCGCGCCCATGTGCCGCCGACGGAGCCGGTCGATCTCAAGGCCGTCACGACGCACATGATCGAGATGCTCACGCCCCTGGCGCAGGAGCGCGGCACGCTCATTCAGGCGCGCCTGCCCGACCGGCCTCTGGTCGTTCCCGGCGATCGGGACGAGCTTCTGCGCGTCTGCGAGAACCTGATCGAGAATGCTGTGAAATACGGCGAGAGCGGCGGCAGGGTCGAGGTCGAGCTGTCGCGCACCGAGAGCCCCGACGGCAAGCCTCTGGCCGTGCTCGCCGTGCAGGATTACGGGCCGGGCATCCCGCCCGAGCACCTGCCGCGCCTGACGGAGCGGTTCTACCGCGTGGACGGAGCGCAGAGTCGGGACAAGGGCGGGACGGGTCTCGGCCTTGCCATCGTCAAGCACATCGTCAACCGCCATCGTGGCCGTTTCGACATTGCGAGCGAGCCGGGGCAGGGCGCGCGCTTTACGATCACTCTCCCCGCGAGCGCCGAAACCTGAGGCTTCCTTCGGGTGGTTCCTAGCGGTCGGGGGTCGACTCGATCATGGCGCGGATGCGCTGCATCAGGCTCTCGACCGCGAAAGGCTTCGTGATCATCTCCATCCCGGGGTCCAGGAACCCGGTCGCAAGGGCGGCGCTCTCCGCATAGCCGGTGATGAACAGGATCTTCAGGTCGGGCCGCCTTTCGCGCGCCGCATCGGCAAGCTGGCGGCCGTTCATGCCCGGCAGGCCGACATCGGTCACGAGAAGGTCGATGTGGCGGTCGGATTCCAAACAGGTCAGACCGGACGGGCCGTCATGGGCCTGAAGGGCTTCGTAGCCGAGATCCGCGAGCACCTCTATGATCAGGCTGCGCACGGTCGGGTCGTCCTCCACCACGAGCACGACCTCGCCCGTGCCTGTCTGCGGCTCTTCCGGTTGGTCCGGCGTGGGATCGTCCTGAACCGGTCCGTCATAGCGCGGAAGATAGATCCTCACGGTCGTTCCCTGGCCTATCTCCGAGAGGATCTGCACATAGCCTCCCGATTGTCTGGCGAAGCCATAGATCATGGACAGGCCGAGCCCCGTTCCCTGCCCCAGGGGCTTTGTCGTGAAGAAGGGGTCGAACGCCCGCGCTCTGACATCGGGCGCCATGCCGACGCCCGTATCGGTCACGCTGAGGGCCACATACGGGCCGGGAGGGATCTCGCGCTGCGCTGCAATCCCGCGGTCGTTGGGGCCGATATTGGATGTCTCGACGGTCAGCCTTCCACCGTTCGGCATGGCGTCACGTGCATTGATGACGAGGTTGAGGAGGGCGTTTTCCAGCTGATTGGGGTCGCAGCGCGTCCACCACAGGTCCGGCGTCATGGCGAGTTCGACATGGATCGACTCGCCCGTGGTGCGACGGAACAGATCTTCCATGGAGGTGACGAGCTGGTTGACGTTGACGGGGCGTGGATCGAGCGGCTGGCGGCGCGCGAAGGCCAGCAGGCGGTGGGTGAGGGCCGCGGCCTTATCGGCCGACGCGATCGCGGCATCCGCATAGCGTGCAACCTTTTCGTAGCGGCCCTGGGCGACCCGCTTCTGGAGCATCTCCATGGAGCCGATGATGCCCGTCAAAAGGTTGTTGAAATCGTGCGCGATGCCGCCGGTGAGCTGGCCGATGGCCTCCATCTTCTGGGATTGGCGGAGCTGCTCCTCGAGCTCCTTCCGCATCGTGATGTCCCGCCCTGCGGCGTAGAACACGTCGCCCTCCGCCACGCTGGTCCAATTGTACCAGCGATAGGTACCGTTGCGTGCCCGCACCCGCAGGTCCGTCTCGACCATGGCGGTATCTCTTAGCCGCGCGAACTCCTTCTCGGCCGTTGGGACGTCTTCAGGATGAACGAGCTCCAGGCATTGACGGCCGATCAGCTCCTGCGGCGCGTAGCCCAGGGCCTCGGTCCAGGCGGGATTGACGCTCTGGTAGTAACCATCGAAGCCGCAGATGCAGAAAAGATCGTGCGAGACCCGCCAGATGGAGTTGAGCTCCCGGGTGCGCTGCTCGACCTGGGCTTCCAGGGCATCGGCCGCGAGCCGGGCTTCCGTGATGTCGACGTTGCATCCCACATAGCCGAGGAACTGGCCCGTGCTGTCGCGCCGGGGCACGCCCTCGCACCGCAGCCAACGCAAACGTCCCCGCTTGTCCTGGACGCGAATTTCAGCCTTAAAGGTCGTGCGGGCCCGAAAAGCCTCCAGGAAAGTCTGGCGGAACCTGTCGGCATCCTCGGCGAAGATCACCTTCCGCCATCCACCCCGGCGAATGTTCTCAAGGGTGAGGCCGAATTCCTTCTGATGGAGCCTGTTGAGAAAAGTCAGCCTTGCCTCGGCATCAACGGCCCAGATGAACGCGGGAGCGCTGTTGGCCATGAGGCGGAACCGGGCCTCGCTTTCCCGGAGCGCCTCCTCGGTACGCTTTCTCTCGGTGACGTCGATCACGGCGCCGGGGAAGCGCAGGGGCCTGCGGTCGTTGTCATAAAGGCACTCGCCCCGGGCCAGCACCCAGCGCAGGGTCCCGTCCTGCAGGATCAGGCGGTATTCCTGCGAGAATTTCTCGCCGGTCTCGATGGCCCGCAGGGTCGCGTCGTTCACCCGATCGACGTCGTCGGGGTGAATGCGGCTCTGGAAAGCCGTCCGGCTCACTCCCTCGGCAGCAAGGGCCGGGTCGACCGAGAACATTTCGGCAAATTTGGCATCCGCATAGATGACGTCGGGAGGGATGTGCCAGTCCCACGTGCCCACCATGCCGGCGGCGCTGAGGGCATAAAGGAGGCGCTCCTTGCTGATCCGGAGGGCCTCCTCCGCCTCCTTGCGTTCGGTCACGTCCTGCACGGCACCGATGAAGCGCACCGGGCGCCCCGCCTCGTCCCTGACGAACTTGGCCTTGCGCCCGATCCAGCGCAGCTCCCCCGTATCGGGCCGGACGATGCGGTATTCCACGGCGGTCTGCGCCTGACCGGTGGTTCTCGTCGTGCTGGAGGAGACGACGGAGGCATCCTCCGACAGGACGAGGCGCTCGAGAGCCTGTGAGAGATAGGTCTCGGCCAGGGGCAGGCCGTAGATGCGGCAGAATTCCGGCGTCACCGTCAGGACGTCGGTGGCGATGTCGAGGTCGAACATGCCGATCCCGCCTGCCTCCTGGGCGAGACGCAGCTGCTCGTCCCTGCGCTCGAGGTTCAGCTGGGCCCGGACCCGCTCCGTGGTCTCCACTACCACGGCGAGAACGCCCGCCGGCCGGTGATCCTCCCCGAGGACGGGACTGTAGTTCAGGTCCATCCACACATCCTCGGGCACCCCATTCCGATACAGGATCAGGTGCTGGTCTTTGAAAGAGAGGGTTTCGCCCCGGAAGCCAGCCTCCATGACCCTGCGATTGAAATCGGCCACTTCCGGCCAGCCTTCAAGAACGGGCGCTCCCAGGGCCCGGGGGTGCCGGCCTCCGGCAAAGACCGAATAGGCGTCATTGTAGAGCATGACGCCCACCGGACCCCAGAGCATGACCATGGGAACCGGGGATTGGAGGACGAGATTGAGCGCCGTCCTGAGACTCTGCGGCCAGGATGCGATGGGCCCGAGGCTCGTTCCTGACCAGTCGAAAGACCTGATCAGGGCTCCGGTTTCGCCCCCACCCGCCGGAAAGGCATCCGGCATCCGGCGCGCTGCTTCTTCCAGAGAGACATCCGACCGGGTGATCACGCTGGGACCCTATCCTTAGGGTTCATGAATGTCCTCTCACGCCCGTGCTCCGCTCCCCCTTCACCATAGGGCGGTCCGGCCAGCGCGGAACCCCTCGGAAGGTCTGATATGCATCCAGGAGCGGCCTTCGACGTTGTCACGTGAGTGTCATCCAAGTGTCTTAGACCCGTAACGGGGAAGCCATAGCAGTCCGGCGCGGCCCACGCACATCAGCGGAAACGGCCGCGCTCGTATGAACATGGAGACGTCTCGTGAAGTTCCTGTCCTTCGCCTTTGCGGCTGGCCTTGCCGCCTCTGCCCTCACGACGCCGGCGGCTGCCGTCGACATCACCGGCGCAGGCGCGACTTTCCCGTTCCCGGTTTATGCCAAGTGGGCCGAGGCCTATAAGAAGGAGACCGGCAACGGCCTGAACTATCAGTCCATCGGTTCCGGCGGCGGCATCAAGCAGATCCAGGCGAAGACGGTCGATTTCGGCGCGACCGACGCGCCCCTGAAGGGCGCTGATCTGGACAAGCACGGCCTTCTCCAGTTCCCGACCGTGATGGGCGGCGTCGTGCCCGTCGTGAACATCACGAGCATCGGTTCCGGCCAGCTGAAGCTGACAGGCGAGGTTCTGGCCGACATCTTCCAGGGCAAGATCGCCAAGTGGAGCGATGCCAGGATCGCCAAGCTGAACGAGGGCGTGAAGCTGCCCGACGCGCCGATCACTCCGGTCTACCGCTCGGACGCGTCCGGCACCACCAACGTCTTCACCACCTATCTGGCCCAGGTCTCCAAGTCCTGGGAAGCGGATCTCGGCACGGGCACGGCCGTAAGCTGGCCGGTCGGCCAGGGCGGCAAGGGCAACGAGGGCGTCGCCGCGACCGTCAAGCAGGTCCCGAATGCGATCGGCTATGTGGAGTACGCCTACGCCAAGCAGAACGACATCGCGTTCGCGCTCCTGCAGAACAAGGCCGGAAAATTCCCGGCTCCGGGCGACAAGTCGTTCCAGGCCGCTGCCGCGAACGCCGACTGGACCGCCGCGCCGGGCTTCGGCATCTCCCTGACCGATCAGGCCGGCGACGACGCTTGGCCGATCACCGCCCCGACCTTCATCCTCGTCCACAAGACCGCCGAGAAGCCGGAGCAGACCGCCGAGGTGCTCAAGTTCTTCGACTGGGCCTACAAGAGCGGCGACAAGCTTGCGAGCGACCTGGACTACGTCCCGCTCCCGGACAACGTGGTGAAGCTCGTCGAGGCCGCCTGGGCCAAGGAGGTCAAGGACAAGTCCGGCCAAGTCGTGTTCAAGCAGTAAGCGGCTGACACTCTCTTCAAAACGGAGTACGGCGGATGGTTGCCTTGTCTGAACGGATGTCCCTTTCGACCATGCAGACGACCCGCCGTGCTCCCAAGACGACCTTCGACCCTCTGTTCCGCTGGGCGAGCAGCGCCTCCGCCCTCCTGGTCCTCCTCGTGCTGGCCGGCATTCTCGGTTCCATGGTGTATGGCGGCTGGCCGGCCTTTCGCGAGTTCGGCTTCGGCTTCATCACCTCGAGCGTGTGGAGCGTCGGCAAGGGCGAGTTCGGCGCATGGGTGGCGATTGCCGGAACCCTGACCTCGGCCCTGATCGCCCTCGTCATCGGCGTGCCGATCTCCATCGGTATCGCGATCTTCCTGACCCAGCTCTGCCCGGCCTGGCTTAAGCGCCCGGTCTCGACGGTGATCGAGCTTCTGGCAGCCGTGCCGAGCATCATCTACGGCATGTGGGGCCTCTTCGTTTTCGCGCCCCTCTTCGCCCGCTTCGTCCAGATGCCGGTCTCGTCCCTCGTGGAAGGGATGCCGATCCTGGGCACGATCCTTTATGCCCGCGTGCCCTCCGGGGTCGGCCTGCTGACGGCCGGGATCATCCTGGCGATCATGATCATCCCGTTCATCGCGTCCATCACCCGCGACATCCTTGACCAGATCCCCACGATCCTGCGCGAGAGCGCTTACGGAATCGGCTGCACCACCTGGGAAGTGGTGCGCCACGTGCTTCTGCCGCAGGCGGGGGTCAGCATCATCGGTGCCGTCATGCTCGGTCTCGGCCGGGCCCTCGGCGAGACCATGGCGGTGACCTTCGTGATCGGCAACGCCAACCGGTTCTCGCTGTCCCTGTTCGATCCGAGCTCGACCATCGCGTCGCGGATCGCCAACGAGTTCAACGAGGCGTCGGACCTGCACTTCAACGCGCTTCTGGCGCTCGGCTGCATTCTTTTCCTGGTCACCTTCGCGGTTCTCGTTCTGGCGCGCCTGCTGATCGCGCGGGTCCGCAACCGGTGAGAGGACGGACAATGAACGACGTTTCCCCGAACGCTCCGCTGCAGCAGCCCCAGGCCTGGGGCCGTGTCCGCGCTGGCCGCCGGATTGCGGACCGGGCGCTCAAGGTGGTTTGCACTCTCTTCACGGCGCTCGGCGCCTTCGTGCTCGGCTGGATCCTGCTGATGCTGCTTTACGAGGGCGGCAGCGCCCTGTCGCTGGACGTCTTCACGCACGTAACTCCCGGTCCGGGCACGGAAGGCGGCGGCATCGCCAATGCCATCGTCGGCAGCTTCATCCTCACCCTGCTCGGCATCGTGGTGGCGACGCCGGTCGGCGTGCTCGCCGGGACCTATCTGGCCGAATACGGCAAGGGGTCGAAACTCGCCGAGGTCATCCGCTTCGTGAACGACATCCTGCTGGCGGCACCCAGCATTCTCATCGGCCTGTTCGTCTATACGCTCATGGTGCCTCCGCTGGGCGGCTATTCCGGCTGGGCAGGCGGCGTCGCGCTCGCGATCATCGCCGTGCCGGTGATCGTGCGCACCACCGAGGACATGCTGCGCCTCGTTCCAGGCTCCTTACGCGAGGCAGGCGCGGCGCTGGGCGCTCCCATGTCGACCGTCATCATCCATATCGGCTGGCGTGCCGCCCGCGCCGGCATGGTGACCGGGATCCTACTCGCCACAGCCCGCATCGCCGGCGAGACCGCGCCACTGCTGTTTACAGCGCTCAACAACAATTTCTGGTTCCGCCCGGACCTGATGGGCGGCGTCTCCAACCTTCCCGTGATGATCTACCAGTTCGCGCTGGCGCCCTATGAGAACTGGCGCTCCCTCGCCTGGGCCGGAGCCCTGGTCATCACGCTTTCCATTCTGGCGCTGTCGGTGGTGGCGCGCCTGCTGCTGAAGAAGGATCTCGCCCGATGACTTCGATCGCCGTCACAGCGAGCAGCGCCATCGGAAAGGCTGCTGCGGCCAATCCGTCCGCGCCGGTGCGGATCGCCGTGCGCAACCTCGATTTCTTCTATGGCGACTTCCAGAGCCTGAAGGACATCTCGCTCGATTTCTACGACCGTCAGGTCACGGCCCTGATCGGGCCCTCGGGCTGCGGCAAGTCCACGCTGCTGCGGACGTTCAACCGCATTTACAGCCTCTATCCCGAGCAGCGCGCCAAGGGCGAAATCCTGCTCGACGGCCAGAACGTGCTTTCGCCCTCCGTTGACGTGAACGAGCTGCGTGCCCGGGTCGGCATGGTGTTCCAGAAGCCGACGCCGTTTCCCATGTCGATCTACGACAACATCGCTTTCGGGATCAGGCTCTACGAGCGGCTGCCCAGGGCGGAGCTCGACGAGCGCATCGAGCAGGCATTGCGCAAGGCTGCATTGTGGGACGAAGTAAAGGACAAGCTCCGCCAGTCGGGCATGGGCCTTTCGGGCGGCCAGCAGCAGCGCCTGTGCATCGCGCGCACCATCGCGCAGCACCCGGAGGTCATCCTCCTGGACGAGCCGACCTCTGCCCTCGATCCGATCTCGACCGGTAAGATCGAGGAGCTGATCGAGCAGCTGAGGACCGAGTTCACCATCGTCATCGTCACGCACAACATGCAGCAGGCGGCGCGTATCTCGCAGTTCACGGCCTTCATGTATCTCGGCGAGCTCATCGAGTTCGGGCCGACCGGCAAGATGTTCATGACGCCCAACAAGAAACAGACCCAGGACTACATCACGGGCCGCTTCGGCTGACCGGAGCGCCTCAAGGAGACCCTTCCATGGCGGAGCATATCGTCAGCTCTTACGACGAGGACCTGCAGAGCCTTCGGCGCCGGATCTCGGAGATGGGCGGCATTGCCGAGAAGATGCTCGTCGACGCCATCGCGGCGCTCGTGCGCAGCGACCTGCCCCTGGCGCAGACCGTCATCTCGTCGGACAGCCGCCTGGATCTGCTCCAGCGCGAGGTCGAGGAGAGCGCGATCTTCACCATCGCCCGGCGCCAGCCGCTCGCGATCGACCTGCGCGAGACCATCTCGGCCATCCGCATTTCCGGCGATGTGGAGCGTATCGGGGATCTGGCGAAGAACATCGCGAAACGTGCGCTGGCCATCGGCGGGCCGTTCCAGGCCCACAAGATCGTCGTGGGGGTCCAGCACATGAGCGACCTCGTGCTCGAACAGCTCAAGGATGTGCTCGATGCCTATGCGCAGAAGGATACGGCGCGCGCCCTCGACGTCTGGCAGCGCGACGGAGGGATCGACGCGCTCTATACGTCGCTGTTCCGCGAGCTTCTGACCTACATGATGGAGGATCCGCGCAACATCTCGTTCTGCACCCATCTCCTGTTCTGCGCCAAGAACATCGAGCGCATCGGGGACCACACGACCAACATCGCCGAGACGGTGTACTATCTCGTGACCGGCGAAACCCTGGCGATCGACCGTCCCAAGAACGACCGTTCCATCGACCTGACCAAGGCCGGAGCCTGACGCATGGGACCGCGTGTACTGATCGTGGAGGATGAGGAGCCTTTGACGCTCCTCCTGCGCTACAATCTCGAGGCGGAGGGTTACGACGTTGATTGCGTCGGGCGCGGCGACGAGGCGGAAATCCGCCTGCGGGAGCAGGTGCCCGATCTCCTGCTTCTCGACTGGATGCTGCCCGGCCTGTCGGGCATCGAGCTCTGCCGCCGCATTCGGGTCAGGCCCGAGACCGAGCGGATGCCGATCATCATGCTGACCGCACGGGGCGAGGAAGGAGACCGGATCCGGGGACTTTCCACGGGCGCCGACGACTACATCGTCAAGCCGTTCTCGGTGCCCGAGCTGCTGGCCCGGGTGCGCGCCCTCCTGCGCCGTACCAAGCCGGCCCATATCGCGACGCTGCTGACGGCCGGCGACATGGAGCTCGACCGTGAGACCCATCGGGTGCGGCGTGGCGGCCACGAGCTTCACTTAGGGCCGACCGAGTTTCGCCTTCTCGAATTCCTGATGACGAGCCCGGGCCGCGTCTTCACCCGCGAGCATCTGCTCAACGCGGTCTGGGGGCACGACGTCTATATCGATGAGCGCACCGTCGACGTGCATGTGGGCCGCCTGCGCAAGGCCATCCGGGTGCCGCACAAGGCCGACCCTATCAGGACGGTTCGCGGCACCGGCTATTCTTTCGACGAAACCTTCGCCCGCGAAGGTTGAGTTTCGGCCGGGTCCAGGCCATCGCGTCGACCCGGTCCGTGAAGCCGCTTTCCATAACAGGAAGGCGGCCTTTTTTCTTGATGCGTGCCGGTGCCGCTCTTCTTCTCACATGCCGAAAATAAAAAAGGCAGGCGCAGGGCCTGCCTTGAAAGTCTGATCGGGAGCGTCCCTTACGCCCGGGCCAGCTTGCGCTCGCGCTTGCGGTCGGCGACGGGCTGGTAGGCGATGCGGGCATGGTGCCCGCAATAGGGCAGCCCGGCCATCGAGCGTGCGCCGCAGAAGCGGAATTCAGGCTTGGTCGGGTCGCCCATGGGCCAACGGCACATGGACTCCCGCAGATCCATGATGGTCACGCGTTCGGACATCGGGATCGCGATATCGTCCTCAGCCATGGTCACCGGCTCCTCCTCCGCTACGGGCGGACGGGAAATGGGAGCAATCACCACATTGTTCCGATTTTGCGGCACAATTGGCGTGGGGGTGCTGGGCGGGCGCGCCACCTTGCGGGGACGCTGGGCGGCCGGCGCCGCGACCTTATCCTTGGCCCGTCCGGACAGGCCAAGGCGATGAACCTTCCCGATCACGGCGTTCCGGGTCACATTGCCAAGCTCGGAGGCGATTTGGCTCGCGCTCAAGCCGTCGGCCCAGAGCTTTTTGAGAAGCTCGACCCTTTCATCGGTCCAGGTTGCACCCGCATCTGTCATTTTTATATGGCCTCCATCGGGACGGCTCTGCCTAGGACCGAATCCCTCATGCTTCGCGGACAGAATGGAAGGTCCGACCGCGTTGTGAGGATCACTCCTGAGAGGTGAGGGCCGCCGCTCGAATGCGTAATCGACGATCCCGAAGTTACTAGATGGGTGGACTCGGGCGCAAGAGTCCCCGGACAGGCCCTGCCGTTTTCCCCAGGGAACTCGTTTTTCCCGCCAGCGCGGTGATGAATGAGTTCATTTCTCTTGAATTGACAGGGTCTCGGGGCTCATTAGAATTCCTGGGCTGCCGTCCCTGTGGGGCGGCGCTTTGTTTTTCCGGCCCAGGTGCGACCTTATGGTCTGATCCTGGCCTTCCAGCGGAGAATAATCCCGTGACGTCGCCTTTGCTGCCGACCTATGCACGTGCCGATATATCCTTTGAAAGAGGAGAGGGCCCCTGGCTCTTCGGCCGAGATGGCGAGCGATATCTGGATTTCGGGGCCGGCATTGCCGTGAATGCCCTGGGGCATGCCCATCCGCATCTGGTCAAGGCCCTGACGGATCAGGCGGCCAAGCTTTGGCACACCTCGAACCTGTTCCAGATCCCCGAAGGCGAGCGCCTCGCCCAGCGGCTTGTGGAGAACACCTTCGCGGACGTGGCCTTCTTTTCTAATTCTGGCGCCGAGGCCAACGAGGCGGCCATCAAGATGGCCCGGAAGTACCACGCGGCCAAAGGCCATCCGGAGCGGTTCCGCATCATCACGTTCGAGGGCGCCTTCCACGGACGGACGCTCGCGACCATCGCGGCCGGCGGTCAAGCCAAGTATCTGGAGGGCTTCGGCCCGAAGGTGGAGGGGTTCGACCAGGTTCCCTTCGGAGACGTCGAGGCCCTCAAGGCCGCCATCGGGCCGGAAACGGCGGCTCTGATGATCGAGCCGATCCAGGGCGAGGGTGGTGTCCGTCCCGTGCCGGGCGCCTTCATGCGCACCCTGCGCGAGCTTGCCGATACCCATGGCCTGCTGCTGATCTTCGACGAAATCCAGACCGGGGTCGGACGAACCGGAAAGCTCTTCGCCCACGAGTGGACGGGTGTGACGCCCGATATCATGTCGGTCGCCAAGGGCATCGGTGGCGGCTTCCCGATGGGCGTCTGCCTGGCGACCGCAGAGGCCGCCCAGGGCATGACGCTCGGGACCCACGGCACCACCTTCGGCGGCAATCCGCTGGCGATGGCCGTCGGCAATGCAGTGCTCGACGTTATCCTCGCGCCGGGCTTCCTGGAGCGCGTGGAGCGGATGGGCCTCCTCCTGAAGCAGCGCCTGGCCGAGCTGATGGACCGCCACCCCGGCGTGATCTCCGAGGTACGGGGGCAGGGGCTCCTCATGGGCCTTCGCACCCATGTTCCCAACACGGAATTCATCGCAGCCGCCCGCCGCAACAAGCTCATTCTGATCGGCGCCGGCGACAACGTCACCCGGCTTCTGCCGCCCCTGATCATCACCGAAGGGGATGTCGCCGAGGCCATGGAGCGTCTGGACGCTACCTGTGCGGCCATCGAGGCCGGCCAGCCCGCCGTTGCCCAGCAGGGAGCCGCCAAATGACCCCCCGCCACTTTCTCGATCTTAGCGAGTTGTCCGGTAACGAAATCCGGAACGTCCTCAATATCGGCTCCGCCCTGAAGGCCAAGCGTCGCCGGGGCGAGCGGGCTAAGGAGCGGCCTCTCGAGGGCAAGGTCCTGGCCATGGTCTTCGACAAGCCCTCCACGCGCACCCGTGTCTCGTTCGACGTGGGCATGCGGGAGCTCGGCGGCGAGACCCTGATGCTCACCGGCAAGGAGATGCAGCTCGGCCGCGGCGAGACCATCGCGGACACGGCGCGCGTCCTGTCGCGCTATGTCGACGCCATCATGATCCGCACCCTCGACCACGCCATGGTAGCGGAGCTGGCCCAGAACGCCGCGATTCCGGTCATCAACGGCCTGACCAAGATGACGCATCCTTGCCAGATCATGGCCGATGTGATGACGTTCGAGGAGCATCGGGGCCCCATCAAGGGGCGGACGATCGCCTGGTCGGGCGACGCCAACAACGTCCTCGCCTCCTGGGTCCACGCGGCCGCCCGGCTTGATTTCAAGCTTCGGATCGCCTCGCCGCCGGAACTCGCGCCCCGCCCCGAGCTTTTGACATGGGCGAAGAGCGAAGGAGCGGACATCGTGGTGACGACCGACGCATTCGAGGCCGCCGACGGCGCGGACGCAATCGTGACCGATTGCTGGGTCTCCATGGGCGACGAGGACGAATTCCGCCGTCACAACCTCCTCAAGCCCTATCAGGTCAACAGCAGGCTGATGGGTGTGGCCGACAAGGGTGCTGTCTTCATGCATTGCCTCCCGGCCCACCGGGGCGAGGAGGTAACCGACGACGTGATGGACGGACCGCAATCGGTAGTCTTCGATGAGGCCGAGAACCGTCTCCATGCACAGAAGGGCATCCTGGCCTGGTGCCTGGGAGCGGCTGAAGAATGATGGCGGCATCCTTCGAAGGCGCCGACGACGTCGTCCTTCCGTTTGCGGTCGAGCCCCTCGACGTGCGCGGGCGGATCGTTCGCCTGGGACCTTCCATCGACACCATCCTCATGCGTCACGGCTACCCGGACGCGGTCGCCCGGGTGATCGGCGAGGCCGCGGCCCTGACGGTCATGCTGGGCTCCTCCCTCAAGTTCGAGGGGCGGTTCCAGCTCCAGACCAAGACGGACGGGCCCATCGAAATGGTGGTGGTGGATTTCGACGCGCCGGACCGTCTGCGGGCGACGGCGCGTTTCGACAAAGAGCGGATCGAGGCGCTCGGCTCCGGGGCCACGCAGACGGGTGATCTGCTCGGCTCCGGCTATCTCGCCATGACCATCGACCAGGGCTCCGACCGCAACCGCTACCAGGGTGTGGTCGCCCTGGAAGGGCAGGGCTTCGAGGAGGCGGCGCACCAGTATTTCCGCCAGTCGGAGCAGATCCCGACCCGGGTGCGCCTTGCGGTGGCGGAGCAGTTCGAGGAGGGGCGGCACACTTATCGGGCCGGCGGGCTGATGATCCAGTTCCTGCCGAGCTCTCCCGAGCGGATGCGCCAGGCTGATCTCTCGCCGGGGGACATTCCAGAAGGACACCCTTCGGAGAACTTGGCCGTTCCCGGCGAGGACGACGCCTGGGTCGAGGCGCAGGCTCTGGTTGAAACCGTAGAGGATCACGAGCTCATCGATCCCGCGGTTTCGAGCGAGCGCCTGCTCTATCGCTTGTTCCACGAACGCGGCGTGCGCGTCTTCGAGGGGCAGAGCGTGCATGAGGAGTGCCGCTGCTCGGAAGAGCGCATCATGTCCATGATGCGCCGCTTCTCGTCAGAGGACCGCCGCGACATGGTCGGCGACAATGGCCGCATCGGCATCACCTGCGAGTTCTGCTCGCGGTTCTACGATCTCGACCCCGCCGATGTGGAGGCCGAGATCGCCAAAGCCGAGACCTGAAAGCCGGGGCTGAGCTGCGCGAAGCTGCTCAGCCCTCGGCGCAGGCGGTCGCGAGGCGGCGCATGAAGGTTTCGCCCGCGTTCAGCTGCTCCAGGGTGATATACTCGTCCGGCTGATGGGCCTGGTCGATGGAGCCCGGACCGCAGACGATCGTGGGAATGCCGGCAGCCTGGAAATGCCCCGCTTCCGTACCGAACGGAACGGTCTGGGTCCGGTTCTTGCCCACGAGCCGCAGGGCCAGGGATTCGGCCGCGGAGCCCGGATCCGGGGCGAGGCCCGGGACGGCCACCTCGAGCTGGGTCTCGATCCGGCCAAAGGTGCCGAAACGGTTCATCCGCTTGAGCACAACCTCCTGCCCGAAGCGTTCGAGGCGCTGGGGAATCTCCGCAGGATCCAGGCTCGGCAGGCCGCGGAATTCCCAGTGGAACCTGCATTCCTTGGCCATGATGTTGCGCGCCGTACCGCCATTGACGACGCCCACATGGACGGTGGTGTAGGCAGGATCGAAGCGCCCGCTCGGATCGCCCCGCTCCATCATCTCGTCGGCGATGCGGTTGAGCTCGCAGATCAGCTCGGCCGCGGCCATCACGGCGCTTGCGCCGAGATAGGGCTTCGAGGAATGGGCCTCGAAGCCATGAACCGTAGTGATGAAGGTCACGACGCTCTTGTGCGCATCCGCCACTTCCAGGAGCGTCGGCTCTCCGATGATGGCAGCCTTCGGCATGGGAAGCTCGTGGCCCATGCGCCGGATCGTGTCGATCACACCGAGGCAGGTCGTTTCCTCGTCATAGGACAGCATGATGTTGATGGGGGTCTTCAGCCCCGCGGCCAGGAAATCCGGCACGAGAGCCAGCGCCAGGGCATCGAAGGCCTTCATGTCCACGGCGCCGCGACCGTAGGCGCGTCCGTTCTCGACGCGCAGCGTGAAGGGGTCCGACGTCCAGGCCTGGCCGGTTACCGGCACCACGTCCGTATGGCCCGACAGGACGATCCCGCTCCGGTCCTGCGGCCCGACGGTCGCATAGAGCGCAGCCTTGTCGCCGGAGGCGTTCGGCACGCGGATGAAGGGCACGTCCCAGCTTTTCAGGTAGCTTTCGACGAAATCGATCAGCGGCAGGTTCGACTTGGAGCTTTCGGTATCGAAGGAGACAAGCTTCGCGAGCATTTCGAGCGGCGTCAGCCGCTGGCCGTTAGGGGACATGAAAACCTCAGTGAACCACGCGCTTCGTGTGGGGGCTGTCGAGAGAGAAGGCCGGGATTTCGGCGTTGAAGGTTTCGCCGCCGCTCGTCTCCATGACGTAGCAGCCCTGCATGGTGCCGCTCGGCGTCGTCAACGGGCAGCCGCTCGTGTAGCTATAGCTTTCCCCAGGGCCGAGAACGGGCTGTTCGCCCACCACGCCCGGGCCGCGGACCTCCTGAGTGTGACCGCGCTCGTCGATGATCTTCCAATAGCGGGCGCGAAGCTGCACGCGCTCGAGGCCCGTGTTGATGATCTCCACCGTGTAGGCGAAAAAATAGCGGCTGTCGGACGGAGAGGATTCTTCCGGCATGTAGCGGGGCGTCACGGTCACGCTGATGCCTCGGGTGACAGCCTTGTACATCGGTCCTCCTCACGGGCGCCGCCGCAGGAGATCGGCGGAAGGCAGCGCCGGAGACGTGGTAAGGCGGGGCTCGGCCTCCGTCAATCGAGAGCGGGCATAAGGGACGACGCCTCTCGGACCTGCCTTGAGAATTTCGCCACATCCCTTAGAGATAGAACGGCATTTCAGCAGGGGAGTGGGCCGGGGCCCGTCAGGAAAGACATGGTTGCGTTGCGGGACGGGATCCAATCGGCCGAAACCATCAGACAGCTTGCGGACGAGGGGGTGATCCGGCCCGAGACGCCCTTTGCGGCGGATCAGGTGCAGCCGGCGAGCCTCGATCTGAGGCTCGGGCGGCGGGCCTACCGGGTCCGGGCGAGCTTTCTGCCCGGGCGCCGTCATACGGTCCGCGACCGCCTGACCCAGCTGAGCTTCCACGAGATCGACCTTGGCATCGGCGCCATTCTGGAGACGGGCAGCGTCTATATCGCAGAGCTCCAGGAGAGCCTCGCGCTGCCGCCCGACCTGTCGGCCGCCGCAAACCCGAAAAGCTCCACGGGCCGCATCGACGTGTTCACACGGGTCATCACGGACCGTAGCCAGGAATTCGATACTATCGGGGCCGGCTATCACGGCCCTCTTTATGCGGAGATCTCCCCTCGTACCTTCCCGGTTCTAGTGCGGACCGGCACGCGCCTGTCGCAACTGCGGCTGCGCCGGGGCGAGGTGCGCCTGAGCGATGCGGAGCTCCACGCCCTCCATGCCCGGGACCGGGTCGTGACGTCGGCCGAGCCGTCGATCCAGGACGGCGTGGCCGTGAGCGTGGACCTCGCGGGCTTCGGGCCCGACGGGCTCATCGGGTATCGGGCCAAGCGCCACACGGGCCTCGTGGATGTGGACAAGCCGGGCTCCTGCCGGATCGCCGATTTCTGGGAGCCGCTCTATGCGGATGCCAGCCGCACGCTCATCCTCGACCCGGGCCAGTTCTACATTCTTGCCTCGAAGGAAGCGGTGCATGTGCCGCCCGATTACGCAGCCGAAATGGTGCCCTTCGATCCGCTCGTGGGAGAGTTCCGGGTCCATTATGCGGGTTTCTTCGATCCCGGCTTCGGCCATGCGCCGGCAGGCGGGGAGGGGGCCCGGGCCGTGCTCGAGGTGCGCTCGCGCGACGTGCCGTTCATCCTGGAAGATGGCCAGATCGTCGGGCGCCTCGTCTATGAACGCATGGCCGGGCGACCCGACATTCTCTATGGATCGGGCGTGGGCTCGAACTATCAGGCACAAGGGTTGAAGCTGTCGAAGCACTTCCGATAGGAAGAGGTCCGGTCACCGGCTCGGGTGCGGCGCACGCACCAGCCAGGTCACGGACAGGAAGGCGCCGATCCAGGACCCAAGTGCAGCGAAGAGCACGTAGACGGCGTGTTCCGTGTAGCTGATCACCGCGAAGGCCGAGAGCAGATACCAGATCCCGCTCCAGTTTGCCGCGCGGACCCGGCGGCGCGCCACGACGGCAGCATTGAAAAAGACATAGGCCGCATCGGTCGCCGCGGTGGCAAATACGACGCCAAGAGCGACCAAAGGATCGAGATTGAAGCCCATCCGGAATCTCCTGTGGCACGTGCCACGAAGGCGCGCCCGGACGGATATGCGCCCACCACGATAGAAGTCGATGGACAGGGGCCGTGCCCCTTTGCTAAGTTCCCCCCGTCCCGGCCGCATTAGGTCGGGCGTGTGACGCGGGTGTAGTTCAGAGGTAGAACGTCAGCTTCCCAAGCTGAATGTCGTGGGTTCGATTCCCATCGCCCGCTCCACTTTCCTCCTATACGAAGAGACCCGGATGGAGCCGGCTGGCTCCCGAAACTCGCCTCCTTGCGGAGCCGGGATCGTTTTCCCATATATCTCTAGGCGAGGCCGAGCCGTCGGCTCGAAGCCGCACCGTCCTCTATTCCTTCACCGTCACGCAGAACCGCCCTGGCCCTTGGCTGGCCTGAGACGTGTTGTTCGACTTTGGTTGCGGATTGGAGTTGACAATTGGATCG